>NZ_JBHVHQ010000234.1:0-10425 GCF_042800135.1 Streptomyces sp. NPDC057654
CGCCAGGTCCTCCATAGCCGTGTTCAACTCGCCCAGCGGCAGCGTCCCGGTGTGCATCTGCTCCACCGGCATCTGCCCCGACCGCCACAGACCGAGATACCGCGGGATGTCCCGGCGCGGCACCGCGTCGCCCATGTACGAGCCGACGAGAGACTTGCCCTCGCCGGCGAACGCCAGGGCCGGGACCTCCAGGGTGCGGCCCGGCGCGGGCAGGCCCACCGAGACGACGGTGCCGCCGCGGGCCACGGACTGAAGGCACCCCGCCATCACCTGCGGGCTGCCGACCGCCTCCACGGCGAACTCGGTGCCGCCGCCCGTCACATCGGCCACGGCCCCCGCGTCCTCGGGCGCGAACACATGGCTCGCGCCGAGCCGCAACGCCAGCTCCCGCTTGGCGGGGGAGGGGTCGACCGCGACGATGGGCCAGGCGCCGACGGCGCGGGCGCCGAGGACGGCGGAGAGCCCCACCCCGCCCAGACCGTGCACGGCCACCGACTGACCGGGCCGCACGGAGGCGGTGTTGATGACCGCGCCCGCGCCCGTCAGCACGGCGCAGCCGAACATGGACGCCACGGAGAACGGCACGTCCTCGGGGATCTTGACCACGGACTCCTGGGCGACGACCGCGTACCGCGCGAACGCCGAGACCCCCAGCTGATGGTTGATCAGCTCACCGTCCGCGCCGCGCAGCAGCGACGGGCCGTGCAGCAGCCCGCCCGACCCATTGGCCTCGGCCGCCGCCGCGCACAGCGCCGGACGACCCTCGCCGCACCGCACGCACCGCCCGCAGCTCGGCACGAAGACCAGCGCCACATGGTCGCCCGCCGCGACATCGCGCACCCCCGGCCCGGCCTCCTCGACCACGCCGACCGCCTCGTGCCCGAGGACCATCGGCAGCGGCCGGACCCGGTCGCCGTTGACGACCGACAGGTCGGAGTGGCACAGGCTCGCCGCGGCGATCCGCACCAGCACCTCGCCCTCGCGCGGGCCGCCCAGCTCGACCTCCTCGATCTCCACCGGCCGGCTGGTCCCGTACGGCCGCTCCGTCGAAGTGGTGCGCAGCACCGCCGCCGGCATCCTCATACGGCGGCCTCCCCGCGCGGCGTGACCTGCACGACCTCGCGGTGCTCCAGCAGCGGCACCACCTTGCCCAGGACGATGGCCTTGAAGTGCTCGCTGGCGCAGTGCGCGGCGAAGTCCGCCTCGGCGTCGTACTCCTCGTAGAGCACGATCGTCCGGTCGTCCGCCGTGCCCTGATGGACGCGGTACCCGCGGCACCCCCTCTCGCCCAGCGAGGCCCGCGCCATCTCGGCGAGATGGGCGAGCACCTCGTCCTGCGCGCCGGGCGCGGTGCGGTAGCGGGCGATGACGACATGACTCACGTTGTTCTTCTCCTGACGAGGGGGGCGGCGTGCGCCGGGACCGGCGGGAGCGGGGCCCGGCGCAGCTGCCACAGGCGGGGGTCGGAGGTGGCCACGGCGCTGGCGCCCACCGCGATGGCCACGGCCGCGTCCTGGGCGGTCTCGATGAACCCGGCGGCGACGAACGGCGACATCGCCGTCTGGGACTCCGGGCTCATGTGCGCGACGATCGGCGCCGGCATCAGCTCGACGAGATCGGGCACGCCGCGGGCGACCGCGTCCAGGCTCCGGCGCAGATTGGAACGGTCGGTGACGAAGACCTTCTGCATGGTGAGGAGCCCGAGCGGGCGGCCCTTCTCGACCAGCGAGAGCCGGGTGGAGACCATCCCGCTCGCGCCCATGTGCTTGAGGAACTCCAGCGCGCCCCGGTCCTGCGCGAGGCCCGGACTGCTGTCCACGTTGACGAAGACGGTCTTGCCGGACTTGCGCAGGGCCGGGACGATCTGCGGCAGCTGTCCCACCGACATCGACGCGAGAATGCACACCGATGCCGGCGCCTCGGCGAACTGCCGCAGCAGCTGCGGGCCCACGACCGACGCGATGACCGGCACCTCGGCGAGGGCCGCCGAGATCCGGGGGTCGAGCACGGCCCGAGGCCGGTGGCTGGGGTTCATGACCTACCTGGTTGCGGGGAGGGGGCGCTTCAGCTGAGCGGAGCGGTGCCGAAGCCGCTGGGAAGTCCCAGCTTGCCAGGGTTGAGGATGCCCTTCGGGTCGAGGGCCTCCTTCGCGGCGACGAAGGTCGCGAAGCCCGCGCCCAGCGCGTCCTGGAGGTAGGGGCCGCGCAGCAGCCCGCAGCCGTGGTGGTGGCTGAGCGCCGCGCCGTGCCGGATGAGGACGGCGTTGGCCGCGTCCCACACCGCGCGGTACCACTGGCGGCGCTCGACGCGCTCCACGTCGCCGCGGAGCGAGAAGTACACGCAGGCGCCGTCGGTGTAGGCGTGCGACTGGTGGGCGGAGGCCGCGAGGGTGCCGGGTACCGACTGGATGGCCGCCACCACCTCGTCGTAGATCACCGGCAGGTCGGCCCAGGACGCGGCCATCTCCAGGGTGTCGGCGACGAAGCCGGGGCCGGGCGTGAAGCCGTCCGAGGACTTGCCGGTCAGCATCCGGTCGTGCAGCCAGCGCTCGAAGACCGTCTGGCTGTCCAGCTCCGGCCCGTACTCGGCGCAGACCTCCTCGCACACCTTCAGCGTGGCGTCGACCAGCACCGGGTCGCCCTCGTCCGCGATGAGCAGCAGGTTCGTCTCGGGGTGCTCGAAGTGGACGCCGCTCTCCAGCTTGTCGTAGAGCCGCAGCGCCGCGGGGGTCGCGCCGCGCTGGAGGATGCGGCGGCACGCCTCCAGGCCCTGGGCGAACGTCTCGAAGCCGAAGGCGAGCGCCTTGGCGTAGTCCGGCAGGGGGTGCACCCGCAGCCGTACGGCCGTGATGACGCCGAGGGTGCCCTCCGAGCCGATGAACAGCTGACGCAGGTCCGGACCTGTCGCGGCACGGGAGTAGTCGCCGTACGTGGCCTTGGAGCCGTCCGCGTGCACGACGTCGATGCCGACGACCATGTCCTCGATCTTGCCGTAGCGCGTCGAGAGCTGGCCCGCGCCGCGGCAGGCGACCCAGCCGCCGACCGTGGAGAGCGCGAACGCGGAGGGCCAGTGGCCGGTGGTGACGTGGTACTGCTCCTGGAGCTCCTTCTCGAAGAGGTCGCCGAACATGCCGGCCTCGACGTTCACCACGTTGGACTGGGCGTCGAACGAAATGATCTTGTCGAGCCCGCACAGGTCCAGCACCACGCCGCCGAAGACGGGCAGCGCCGCGCCCGTGACGTTGGAGCGGCCGGCGGAGGCGGTGACCGGTATCCCGGCCTCGTGGCAGATCCGCAGCACGGCCGCGACCTGGTTGGCGTCCGCGGCCTCCACGATCACGGCGTCGGGCGTGGCCGGGTTGCCGTCGGTCTCGCCGATCATGGAACCGGCCCACCAGTCGCGGGTCCGCGCCACGACCTCGGCACGCTCGACATGCACCGCCTTGGCGGCGGCGCGCAGCTCCTCGACGACCGGCTCGGGCACCTTGACGGCGTCCGACTGGAGCGACGCGGGGCCCTCTCCGGGCGGCGTGGTCCGCGCCCAGCGGGGCGGGGTCGGCGCGCCCACGACGTAGTCACCGCGGTTGAAGGGGTTGGTGATGGTCTGACGGCTGATCATGCTGCTGCTCCTTCGGGGCCCTCGAAGAGGACGGCCTTCTCGTGTGCGACTGATGCCAGGTAATCGGTGACCTGCTGGTCGACCTGTTCCGGGGAGAGCCCGAGCTCCTGCCCGAGCAGCCGGCCGACCTCGGGGGCGGCGGCCGCTGACGCGTCCCGGGCGAACAGCCGGGACCGGGTGCGGCGGGAGAGCACGTCGTCCACCGAGCGGGCCATCTCGGACCGCGCCGCGTAGACGACCTCCGCCTTGGTGTACGGCAGCCCCGCGACGACCGGGTCGGCGAGGGAGTGGTCGTCGGCTATCAGGTCGTGGACGAACCGGGCCTCGGTGCCGTACCGCTCGCCGAAGTGCGCGGCGAGCCCGCCGGACGCGGCCACGGCCTCGGCGTCGTACCCCGCGCCGCCGATCAGCGGGAGGTGGGTGGTGCGGCTGGGCGCCTTGCGGCCGAGGACCGTCATCACCTTGTCGATGACCAGCTCGCCCATGTGCCGGCTGGTGGTGAGCTTGCCGCCGGTGACGGTGACCATGCCGCCCGCGCCGAGCGTGATGTGGTGGTCGCGCCGCATGTCCAGCGTCGCGCCCTCCTTGCCGCCGACCAGCGGCCGCAGCCCGCCGATGGAGCCCACCACGTCGTCCGGGGTCAGCTTCGTGGAGAAGGCCGTGTTCGCGCCCTCCAGCAGGAAGTCCATCTCCTCGCGCGTGCAGTGCACGTCGTCGGAGGAGCCCTGGAAGTCGGTGTCGGTGGTGCCCAGCACCACCGTGTTGCCCCAGCGGGTGCAGGTGGCGCGGCGCGCGCGGCCCGGAATGGGCACGGTCACCGTGCAGTCGTTGCGGATCTTCTCCCACGGCACCACGATGTGCACGCCCTTGGCCGGGCGCACCTGCGGGCGGTGCCCCTCCTCGGCCATGGTGTCGACGGTGTCGGTCCACACGCCGGTCGCGTTCACCACGGCGCGCGCCCGTACGTCGATCACCTCGCCGTCCGCGCTCACCTTCGCGCCGCCGACCCGGCCCTGCTTGGTGATCAGGCCCTCGACCTTGGCGCCGTTGAGCACGGTGGCGCCGAGCGCCGCGGCCGTACGGATGATCGTCAGCGTCAGCCGGGCGTCATCCGTGCGGCTGTCGAAGTACAGCAGGCCGCCCTTGAGGTTCTCGGCGCGCAGCGTCGGCGCGTGCGCGAGGACCTCCTCGACCGTCAGCCGCTGGTGGAGCTTGCCGATCCGCCACCCGCCGATGAGGTCGTACGTCCACAGCAGCCCCTCGAACCCCTTGGCCAGCCGGGGGTCGAAGATGCCCTCCTTCTCCAGGATCGGGAAGAGGAACGGCAGCCGGTGCACCAGGTGCGGGGCGTTGCGGCGGAACCGGTGCCGCTCCAGCAGGGAGTGCCGGACGAGGCCGACGTTGCCCTGTTCGATGTAGCGCAGACCGCCGTGCACCATCTTCGAGGACTTCGACGAGGTGCCGGAGGCGAAGTCGTCCTTCTCCACCAGCGCGGCGCGCAGGCCGCGCGAGACGGCGTCGAGCAGGGCGTACGCGCCGGTCACGCCGCCGCCGATGACGAGCACGTCGTACACGTCCTGGCCCAGCTGCCGGCGGGACGCCTCCCGGTCGAGCAGCAGCGGCTTCGCGCGGGCCGCTCCGGCCGAGGCGCGCCGCGGTTTGCGGGCGGGCAAGGTGATCACAATCAACTCCTGGTGTTTCGGGTGGACGGGTGTCAGTCGTCCGCAGGTTTTTCGCGCGCGGGCTCACGCAGGTGCGGCTCGACGACCGCCTGCCAGCCCGCCCGGTGCTCGGTCCGCTCGGCCGCGGACATCGCGGGTTCGAAGATCCGGCCGCGCGGCTGCGCCTCGACGACCTCGTCGAGACCGGACCACAGGCCCTGCCGGACCCCGGCCAGATAGGCGCTGCCGCGCAGGCTGGCCGTCGCCGAGTCGGCGACCCGCTCCAGCGGCAGCCCCACGAGGTCGGCCTGGATCTGCATCAGGGCGTCGCTGCCGGACACGCCGCCGCCCACCCTCAGCTGGCCGAACGGCGCCCGCATCGTGTCGCGGACCCCGTCGATCAGGTCGCAGACGGAGTGCGCGATGCCCTCCATCACGGCGCGGGCGATGTCCGCGCGGGTGGTGGCGAGACTGAGGCCGGTCAGGGCGGCCGTGGCGTTCGGCCGCCACGCGGGCGTACGGATCCCGGCCAGCGCCGGCACGAACCACGCCGAGCCGTTCGCGGGGGCCTTCAGGGCCAGCTCGCCGATCTCCGCGGGGGAGGCGAAGAAGCCGAGGTCGTCGCAGAGCCAGCGGAGCGCCGAGCCGGTCGTGGAGCAGTACGCCTCCAGGCTGAACTGCGTCACCCCGCCCTGCCGCCAGCCGGGCTGGGCCAGCACCCCGGAGATCCCCGGCCGGGGCAGCGCCGGGTGCTCCCCGGTCGCCACGTCCACGAACGCCCCGGTCCCGTACACGCACATGCCGCGCCCGGCCGCGAGACCGCCCAGCGCGATCAGCGCCGCGTGCTGGTCGCCCATCGTGGCGGCCACCGGCACGGAGATCCCCAGCAGCGCCTCGTCGGTGACGCCGTCGCACTCGTCGTCGCCGAGGAGATCGGGCAGCAGCTCCAGCGGGAAGCCCTGGTGGGCGATCCACTCCTCGTCCCACGCGTGCCGCTCCAGCAGATAGCCGCCGGTGGAGCAGGCGTTGGTGGCGGACGTCGCGTGCACGGCGCCGCCGGTGAGCTGCCAGATCAGCCAGGTGTCGACGGTGCCGAAGACCAGCCGGCCCTCACGCGCCGCGGCGGCGACCTCCGGGTGCTCGGCGATCTGCCGGGCCGCCCAGTAGAAGGGGGCGCGGCTGCCCACCGGCCGCCCGGTGCGCGCGGTCAGCACCTCGTCCCACTCGCGCTCGTACGCGAGCAGCTCCCGCGCGTACCGCCGGTCCTGCCACACGACGGCGGGCGCCAGCGGCCGGCCGGTGCGCCGGTCCCACAGCATGGCGGTGGCCCGCTGGGTGGACAGCGCCACGGCCGTCACCTCGACGTTCTCGTCGCGGGCCCAGGCCAGGGCCTGCCGGCAGACGTCGAGGGTGGCCGTCCAGATCTCCCACGGGTCCTGCTCGACCGACGCGTCGTCGGGGTGGCTGACCTCGATGGGCCGGTAGCGGACGTGCCCGACCGCGCCGGAGTCCAGGACCACGCCGGCCCGGGTGCCCGTGGTGCCCTCGTCGACGGCGAGCACGCCGAGCCGCCGCGCCGAGCCGTGGTGTGTCTGCGTCATCGCAGCCCTTTCAGTTCGTGCCGGCCGCTGCCGCGGCCGGTGTCGTGCGCGCGGAGCCGTTCAGCGCCCCGGTCCCGGTCCCGTCGTCTTCTTCCTCGTCGTCGGGGGAGACCTTCGCCTTCGTCGGGTCCCACTTGATGACCAGACACGTGATCAGGCCGGCGAGCGGGACGACGGCGATCACCAGGAAGGTGTCGGCCAGACCGAGGGCGTCCTTGATCTGCGGGAAGAGGTAGAGGCCCACGACGCTGCCGAAGCTGCCGACCATGCCGGTGACGCCGGTGCCCAGGGTCCGCACCTCGCTGCGGTACGAGAGCGCGGCGATCGACTTGCCGTTGGCGCCCGGTCCCGCGGCGTGGCAGAGGATGAACAGCACCGGCAGGATGAACGCGACCGCGGTCGGCACCTTGCCGAAGGTCAGCCCCATCGCGACCAGGGCGATGAGCACTCCGGCGAAACCGGCGGCCGAGCTGAGGCGCAGCCCCAGGCGGCGCGCGAAGTACGCGGAGGCGATGCCCGCGACGATGCCGAAGGCGTTGAAGACCATCGAGCCGATGGTGGCCTTCTCGAAGCTCTCGCCGAAGATGGTGAGGCTGATCAGCGGGAGGTACCAGCCCACCGCGAAGTACTGCATGGCCTGGGCCAGCGAGATCACCGAGGAGAGCACGGTGCGCGGCAGATACCGGCCGCGGAAGAGGATGCCGGCCTGCCGCATCCCGATCGCCGGGGCGGCCGGCGCGGCCTCGCCGCCCTCGGCGGCCGGGGCGCCCGCCACGGCGGAGATGCCGAAGATCTTGTGGAGGCTGCGGACCGCGTCCTCCAGCCGCCCCTTGGTCGCGAGCCAGGAGGGGCTCTCCGACAGGAAGAAGATCTGGAGGACCAGCAGCACGGCGGCCACGACGCCCGCGGACCCCACCGACCAGCGCCAGATGTCCGCGCCGACGTCGAAGTTGTAGAAGACGAGGGCCAGCGCGAGGTTGCTGGTGGTGGCGATGTACCAGACCGCCTGCCAGAGGTTGAGGCGGCCGCGGATCTTGGCGGGGGTGTACTCGGCGAGCAGCGCCATGGCGACGGCGAAGTCGATGCCATATGCGACGCCGACCAGCACCCGGCCGATCCAGACCATGGTGAAGTCGCCCGCGAACCCGGCGAGCAGTGCGCCGAGGAGCGCGAAGACCTTGGCCATCAGCAGCGGGGGAACCCGGCCCATGCGGGTGGCGAGCCAGCCGCCGACCGGGTTGAAGATGATGGCCAGGGCGGGGGCCGTGGCGGTGAGCACCGACACCTGGGTGCTGCTCAGCGACATCTGCTCGGTCATCGGAGCGAGACCGGCGCTGAGCGCGGCATTGGAATAGGCGTCGAGGAAGAGCCCCCCGAACACGAGGTACCAGATGAATTGCGCCCGGCCGGTGAGTTTCCCGAGGCCGTCGATCAGCGCTACGACGTCAGCGACGCCATTGACGCTCTGCCGTTGTGCCATGTGCCCGTCCTTCGAAGGACCGGTCGATGGCAGAACAGTGAGCATAGGCACGGCGAAGCCACCGACAGGTGGTCTGCGTCTGTGCCTGCCTAAAGAACTAGGGCGACATTAAGAAGGTTGTCTCGGCCGCGTCAAGAGTTTCCAGAGAAAACACCTGGGCGCAATGGTTCTGTGCGGGGGCATGGCCCGCGCCGGACCTGCGCGGAAGCCCTCCCCGAGACCGCTGGAGAAGCCAACTTGCCATAGGTAAGAGCCACTTGACGCCTTCTGATGGCGACCCTAGCTTGCACACCTCGCAGGCGCCCCGCCGCTCACTCTCCGCTATGGGTGCCTCACATAGAGGAGGCCGTGATGGTCGTATCCCTTTTTCGCTCCCGCTGCCACTCGCGTAGGAGGCGGATTCGGCTGGGCGTCGGTCTGGCGGTCGTGGTCGTCGCGGGGGCGGGGGCTTGGACGGCGTCGGCGACCGGGGGCGCCGGAGATGCCAAGGGCGCCGGCGCGGGCGGTCTGCTGTGGAAGGCGGATCCGGCGCTCGGGGCGAAGTCGTTCGAGGGCATCGAGACCAAGCCCGGTTCGGTGAAGGTCGTGGACGACCCCAAGGGCCGGTACGGGAAGTCGTACGAGCTCCACACCTCGGGCAAGAAGGAGGACGCCGACACCAGGGTCCGGGTCGAGACGCGCGGGCACCGCACGGCCGACGGATCGCCGCTGCGCTTCTCGAAGGAAGGCGACGTCTTCTATATCCACTGGCGCTCGATGTGGGGGCCGCTGCCCGTCCAGCGCGGCAAGTGGGTGGTGCTCTGGCAGCTCAAGGACTACGGGCCGGGCGCCGCGACCCCGCCGCTCTCCCTGCGGGCCCGCGGCGACGGCACCGTGGACCTGGAGTACTGCGATCCGAAGCTGAAGACCACGCAGCTGTGGCACACGGGTCTGAAGCTGGACGAGTGGAACGACTTCGTGGTCGGCATCAGGATCTCGAAGGACCCGGCCAAGGGGTGGGTGGAGCTCTGGCACGACGGCAAGCGGCAGCAGCTCGCCGGGGGCGGGCAGCGGCGTGCGGCGGCGACGCTGCGCGGGGACCGGGTGCTGGATAAATGGGGCGTCTACCGCGCCGACGGGATCACGGGCCCGGCGACCGCGTACCTCAACGGCGCGGCGGTCGGCAGGTCGTACGGGGACGTCGCTTCTTCGTCTCCGGGCGGCGCGTCGAAGTAGCCTCGCCGGGGAGTCCGTACGGGTGCCCGTACGGGTGTCCGGGAGGGCCTCTCCGAGTTGGGGGAACGGGCGGATCGTGACCTATGCTTCACCACTTGCGCAATCTTTGAAATCTGGCTACGGCGCACGGCGCACTGGGAGGCATTTCGTGGGAGTCACTCTGTCCAAGGGCGGCAACGTCTCGCTCAGCAAGGAGGCGCCCGGTCTGACCGCGGTCATCGTCGGCCTCGGCTGGGACGTCCGCACCACGACCGGCGCCGACTACGACCTGGACGCCTCCGCGCTGCTGTGCGGCGCGGGCGGCAAGGTCCTCAGCGACCAGCACTTCGTGTTCTTCAACAACCTCGCGAGCCCGGACGGCTCCGTGCTCCACAGCGGGGACAACCTCACCGGCGGCGGTGACGGCGACGACGAGCAGATCAAGATCGACCTCTCCGCCGTGCCCGCCGACGTCGAGAAGGTCGTCTTCCCGGTGTCGATCTACGAGGCCGACGAGCGCAACCAGAGCTTCGGCCAGGTGCGCAACGCGTTCATGCGCGTGGTCAACCAGGCCGACGGCCGGGAGATCGCCCGCTACGACCTCACCGAGGACGCGTCCACCGAGACCGCGATGGTCTTCGGCGAGGTCTACCGGCACGGCGGCGAGTGGAAGTTCCGCGCGATCGGCCAGGGGTACGCCTCCGGACTCGCGGGCATCGCCTCCGACTTCGGCGTCAACGTCTGACCCTCGTACCGGCTGCCCCGAGCGGTTGCGCGACGCCGTACGTGCATCGCGCAACCATCGGGCTCCGGCAGCGCGTCCCAAGAAGTGCCCCGCGGCACGGAACGCGCCGCGGGGCCCGTACTACGC
>NZ_JBHVHQ010000235.1:0-10351 GCF_042800135.1 Streptomyces sp. NPDC057654
CGACCGCCTCCACCAGCGCGTCGGCCACGGCGCCGGCGCGGCTTCCGGCGGTTCCCTCCCGGCTGGCCGAGGGCCGGCTCGCGGCCGGGGACATCGTGTTCACGCTCGGCGGCTCCGAGACGGCCGTCGTCGACCAGCTGATGCCGGCCCTGCGGGAGGCGCTCGGCGACGCGGCGGCGGAACTGGCGCGTACCCAGCTCCTCGCCTACCTCGGCGCCGAGGAACTCAAGCCATGGCTGTCCGGGCTGAGCCGGGGCGGCAAGCGCTGGGTGCCCCTCGACCTGCCCGGCTGGTCCGGGGAGGTCCAGGTCGGCGCGGTCCTGAGCGACCCGGTGACCGACAGCGTGCTGCCCAAGGTCGAATTCGAGAACGGGGCCGAGTCCGCGTCCTCCTCCGGTCACTTCGACGACCGGCGCCGGCGCTTCCGCTACGGGGCCGACTTCCGGGTGGCCGTCCCGAAGGGCCGGTTCGACTTCTCGGCGAGCGCGAACGCCGACCGGTCCAGCGGCAGCACCACCGACCAGAGCGGGCGGATGTTCGCGCGCGGCAAGACCTCGGAGAAGGCGCTCCGCGTCAGTGCCGTCGCCACGTTCACGTTCGACTTCTCCGACGTGACCGCCACCGGCGTCGGGCGGAGCAGCCGGGTCCTGCCCGTACGCGACCCGGCGTCCGTACCCGCTCCGGGACAAGCAGGAGCTCCGGGACAAGCAGGAGCCCAGCCGCGGCGGCTCACGGCCACGGTGCCGACTCAGCTGCTGGTCCCCGAGGCCGACTCGGCGCAGCACACGAACGCGCCCGGTACGCACCGGCTCCCGCCGGCCCGGATGCGCGAACTGCGCGCGGTCGGGGCCACGGACATCGTCATGGACGTCCACCCGGCCGACCTCACCGGGAAGCCGCTCGGCGGCGGCCTGGACGCCGTGCTGGACCAGCGGGTCGCCGGCGGGCCGTCGCCCGCCGACATCGGCCGGGAGGTGTTCGGCGACGCCTGGCCCGCGATCCGCGCCCAGCTGCTGGACCGCGTGGACCTCGGCCTCCTGCACGAGCAGTTCACCGCGATGATGTCCGGCGAGCCGCTGGACATCGTGCTGCCCGAGGGACAGGGCTCGGTCCTCTTCTCCGCCGAGGTCGCGACGGTGCGCCACGTGCGGGACACCAAAGAGACGGAGTTCAACGTCGGCACCGACGTGACCCGGACCGTCACCCTCCCCACGTCCTCCGGGTCCGGGCAGGCGCTCTCGGCCGGCGGCCAGGCGGCGCCGCTCGGCGAGCTGCCCGGCAAGCTCTCCGGCCGGTTCACCGGCCGCCGCGGGAACGACGGCGTCCTCATCTCCTCGGCGTCGGCACGTACCGGAACGGCGACGAAGACCAAGGCCGCGGGGTCGGTCTTCGACGGCGTGGCCGTCGTGCGCGTGCGGTTCGCGCGGAGTGCGGGCGGCCAGGAGCAGCGGTCCGCGACGGCCCGAACCACGCTCGGCTTCCGCACCCTGTCGGAGCAGGCCGAGACCGAGACGGTCGACGAGGCGACGGTCTTCGAGACCGAGTGGGCCCGGCGCGCCAAGCAGAGCGCACAGCCCGGACCGAGCACACGGACCGCACTCCGGACGGAGCTACGGCGCCTGTCGCCGCTGTCGCTGCCCGCGGGCGCCACCGCGTACCGGCCACCGCTCTCCCTGTGGTCCTCCGGCGACCACGGCGGCCTGCCGGACTCCTCGGTCGTCCACGACCTGTTCGCCGGCGGGGACTTCGACTTCTTCCCGCAGGAGGACCGAAGCTCCGGAGGCCGGAACGAGCCGAACCTGTCGATCCGGCAGCGGCTCGACGCCATCGGCGTGGCCGTCTTCGGCCGGGACTGGGCGGACCACCGTCCAGTGGTCCACAGCAGCTTCCGCCGGGAGCGCCTGGCGGCCTGGCTGGTGGCCATGACGCAGGGCGCGCGGCTCACCAGCGGGCCGCTCGGCGGCTCGGTCACCGCGGGGCACAGGGCGATCTCGGCCGAGGCCGCCGTGCAGCGGCTCACGTACCGGCGGACGGTCGACAAGGCCGATCTGAACGTGCTCAACGAGACGACGACCGGCGCCTCGGTCCGCACGATCGTGTGGCACGAGGGCGGCTGGCAGGCGCTCGCGGGCGGCGACGCCACGCTGCCGCAGGGCAGCGCACTCCAGCCGACCGCGGGCGGCGGCCGTCTCGTGCGCACCCGTGTGGGCGGGCGCGGCGCCGAGAGCGCCAAGAGCCTGACCAACGCCAAGTACCGCGAGCCGATGGCGGTGTTCTCGGGCGAGGCTTCGGTACGGTTCCAGGTCACCGACCCGCAGGGCCGCGTCTACCGCGTCGGCCGCGCGGGCGGCGCCGCGACGGTCCCGTTCGTCGTGGCCATTCCGCAGTCGCTGTGCGAGCGGTTCACGATGGACGCGGAGGGGCCGGCCTCCTTCACGCGCTCGGGCGAACTCCTGCGGCACAAGCGCGAACTTGAGCAGCCGGGCGTCACGCAGCCGCAGCCGACAACCGAGGCCGTGCCCGTGGGCCGGCCGTCGGAGACCGTGCCGCGCGCACCGCGCCGGGTGACGGAGCAGCGGCGGCTCGCGCTCACCGACCACGTGCTCAGTCTGCGCGGCGGCCGCCGCCTGCTGAGCGCTCTCCGCGAACGCCTGGAGGGACACTTCGGATCGGGCTGGTCACGGGCCGAGGCGGCTTTCGCGGTCCATCTGGACCCCTTCGCCCTGCGTCCGCGCATCCCGCACCTCAGCGGGCACCCGGAGGCGCTGCGGACCGTCAAGGTGTCGGTCGGCGACCTCACCGCCAAGGTGTCCCTGACCGCGGTCGCCGTGCGCGACGCGCGCTACCTCAGGACGGTCGCGGACTTCGAGTCCGAGACCGGCACCGAGGAGACCCGCTCCACCGGCGGGATGCGGGACCGGCGCACCCGTACCGCCCTGACCGCCGACCTCACGGCCAAGGTGCCGCACGCCGTCACCGTCCAGTACACCGGGACCAGGTCCGCGGACAGCACCGTCGGCAACGCCCTGGACTCCGGCGGCACTTCGGTGGCCAAGGGCAAGACCGTCGAGCCGGTCGCGCTCTTCGACGGGAAGGTCGATTTCCGGCTCGACGTCAAGCTGACGAAGAGCGAGTACCCGGTGCCCGTGGGGCCGGTCACCGGGACCGTGGACGCGCTTCTCGCCTTCCCGGCCCGCGACCTCGTCGACGCGCGTACGGAGCGGACCACCGCTCCCCCGCCGCGCCCCGAGCCCGAACGCGTCCGGCGGTCGCGCCGCCTCGGCGACAGCGACCTCGTCCAGCAGGTCACCCTGCCCGAGACGGCCGCGGGCGTCCGTGAGCTGCTCGACGCCCTGGACGTGCGCGGCAGGCGGGTCTTCGGCACGGGCAAGCGCTGGGAGAAGGCCAAGTCGGACCTGGCGGCGGGGCTGCACACCGGCCGGATCCGGCAGCACCTGCGCGGGATGATGGCCGATCAGCCGCTGATCGTCGATGTGCGCGGCGGCGTCGTCGCGGTCACCGCGAGCGTGGCGGAGCTGACGCACACCGCGGACGCCGGCACCACCGAGTTCACCGTCGGCGCCGAGCGCACGCTCGGCGAGGGCGGGACGGACGGCGTGTCCGCGCTCGGCGGGGGTTCGAGCATCACGCACACGCTCAAGATCTCCGGGAAGGGGCAGGTCGCCCCCGGGGTCAGTCTCGTCGGCGGCGGCAGCGGCACCCGGACGACCGGCCATGAGGAGCTCTCGGTCACCGGGACCACGAGCAAGACCGCCCGGACCACGAAGAGCAAGGTTCCCGCGTCGCTCTACGAGGGCACGGTCCTGCTCCACTTCGACATGCGGGCCACCGACGACAGCCTGACCGGCCGGGTCCGGCGGGCCGTGGCCCGGCTGCGGGCCCGGCGGCTCCAGGAGGAGATCGGACGCCTGGGCGCGGAGTCGCACCAGCCGTCGGCGCGGACGTCCCGGCCGTCCGAGGAACAGGAAACATCCCGGCCGTCCGAGGAACAGGAGACGTCCCGGCGGGCCGGGGAACAGCGGACCGAGGCGGGCCGTACGGTCTTCGTCCAGAAGCTCGCCCGCAAGCTCGCGGACCTGCGCCGCACACCCCAGCAGACCGACCTGACCCGGCGGCTCGCGGCGGTCGGCGCGCGACGCAGGCAGGTACTGGACCGGCAGTTCGAGCTGACCCGGCAGAGCGCCGGGCGCGCCATCGGGACCGCGACGATCGGTTTCGCGACGCTGATGGAGACCGCGGCCGCCGAGCCGTCGGCCGCCACCGCGCACGAGGAGCCGACGGCCACCGAGCCGCAGTCCGTGCAGGACTGGGTGATACGCGATCTCGGGTCCGTCGGCGGGCTGCACCAGATGCTCGACGCGTACGGACTCCAGTACCTCGGCGAGCAGTGGCGGAGCAGGCCTCGCAACGGGCACCGGACCTGGGCGCAACTGGCGCAGGAGCGCTTCGGCCTGCCGATCCTCCAGACGTGGCTGACGCACCTGATGGCGACCCCGGCCACGGGGGCCGAGGGCGAGACGCGGCTCGTCTCACGCGCCCCGCTCGGCATCGACCTGTTCACGGTCGGCGGCGAGCAGGTACGCGTCACGGCCACGGCCGACCTGCCCGATCCGCTGAGCCTGGAACGCCTGGACGAGAAGGCGGAGCAGGCGCTGGGAGCCGAGGCCGGCCACCGGTTCGGCACCACGCACCTGAATACGGACCAGCGGGGCGGCCAGGCGCAGTTCGGCGTGGAGGGCGGCGTGACCGAGGTCGCCGGCCTGCGCGGCGGCGTCCACGTCGGCGGCGCCCACCGGCAGCGCGAAGGAGGCATGCAGGGCGAGTCCGGCCGGGTCTTCGCCAACGCCAAGATCCCCCAGCCGCACGAGATCCGTACGGGTTCGGTGCGCGTGACCTTCACGTACTACCAGGGCGCGCGGAAACTGGGGACGGCCCAGGGCATGGCTCCGGTCACGGTCGGCATCCCGTGGACGCCGCCCCGGCCGGAGCCCGCTCCCGAGGGGCAGGGCACGTCCGCCTCGGAGCGGAAGCCGGAGGAGGCGACGGGACAGAAACCGGTCACGGAGACCGTCGAACCGCAGACGGCCGAGGAGGCGGCGCAGACCGCGCCGAAGCCGGAGTCGCAGGTCCAGAGCGGGACATCCCGCCCGGTGCTGCGGCTGCGCGGCGGGGCGGCGCAGTACGAGGACTGGGACGAGTTCGTCTCCGAGGACTCCGACGACGCCATGTCGGAGGAGACCGACTCCGGCCGCACCGCGTTGTACACGGCGCTGTACGGGGGATGGCCCGAGTTCTTCTCGTTCCTCGATGGTTCCGCCGGCGAGAACGCGGCGTCCGACGACGGCATGTCGGAGGCCGAGGACACCAGCGAGGAGGACGGGACGGTCCTCCCCGGCGCGACGCCGGGCACCCTCGCGGCGTTGGCCAACACTCCCGCAGACGCCGCCAGAACCGCGCCGTGGGTGGAGGACACCCCGGGCCTCCCGGCGACCGAGGACGTCACGCGCCTCCCGGAGTACCTGCTGTCACAGCGGCCCCACCCGCTCGCCGCCGGACCCGCCTGGACGTTCATTCCTCGCCTGACCGGCACCGATCCCGCCGCCTCCGCCCTGCGCGAGCGCCTGCTGGACGCGGCGGCGCGCCTGGAACAGGAAATGATCCAGCGGCTGATCGCCGAGGGGGGCGCAGGGGTCAGGCACTCCGCCCTGTCCGGCCCCGGCGACACCATCACGCCGCACGACCGGAAGACGTGGGAGGAACGTCTCAAGCTGACGGTCGTCTCGCTTCTGGACGCCCCGCACGAGGAGCCCGACGAGGCGGAGCTGACGGCCTATCTGGTCCCCTCGGCCATCGCCTTCCGGCAGGACCTGTGGCGCGGCGAGATCGCGGGCCATCTCTCCGGCGGCGACCGGCGTCTGCTGACCGAGCACCTGAACCGGGCGCTCCAGCCCTGGCTGGCCGAGCTCCACCGCAGCGACGCCGCGCAGGCGGACAGCTCCGACGAGGAGATGTCCGAGCACTCGGGTTCCGACGAGGCGATGTCCCCGGGAAGGGACTCCGTCTCCGAGGGCTCGGCGATGTCCGAAGACTCGGAGGTGTCCGAGGACTCGGCGACGGTGTCCGAGGGCGACGGCTCGGCGATGTCCGAGGACGAGGATTCGGTCTCCGGCGCGGCGGAGGCCGCCGGGCAGGCCAACCCGCACGCGGACGCCGAACGCGAGCGGTTCCCCGGCGCGCTGGTCTTCGGTTCCACGGCCGAGGGCTCGTCGTACGGCGCCGAGCACTGGAACGCGTACGTCGGCGACCTGCCCGTGCGCTACGCCAAAGCCCTGCGCGACTACACCGGCGGTCCCGAGGACGAGCACATCCGCCGGCTGCCCTACCAGCCCGCCGACATCGAGATCAAAGCCCTGGCCCGCGACCTCGACGCGAACGACGGCACGCTCACCCACTTCATCCGCGCCCTCCGCGACCAGCACTGGATCGATCTCGACGAGACCTACGACGACATCCTCGTCGAGGGCAAGCCGACCGAACCCATGACCGGCCGTCAGTTCGCCGCCCATGCCCTGGCCGCCACCGAACACCATGTCCGCGCCCTCGACGGCATACTCACCACCCGCACCGTCCCCCGCGACCTCATCGTCATCAAGGGCCTCGACGAGCAGTACTTCGCCCCGGGCACCGACGTCGCCCCCGGCCTCGTCGTCCGCGAGGGACGGTTCATGTCCACCTCCCTCGGCCCCATCGCCGAGGACTTCAGCGACCGCCCCTACATCCTTCATCTCCATGTCCCCCAGGGCACCCCGGCCCTGTACCTCGCCGCCCTCTCCCACACCGGCGACGACGAACGCGAACTGCTCATCGCCCGCGGCTTCACCTGGCGCGTCACCCACGTCGACGTGGCCGCGGGACCCTACGGTCTCCCCCAGCAACACCTCTACGGCGAACTCCTCGCCCACGGCCCCGCCATGTTGCGGCTGCGCGGCGGGGCGGCGCAGTACGAGGAGTGGGACGAGTCCGTCTCCGAGGACTCCGACGACGCCATGTCGGAGGACGGCGAGTCGGAGTACGCCGAGTCCCACGGCGCGATGTCCTACGACACGATGTCGGAGTCGGGTTCGGGCGAGGACAGCGTCGTCGGCGCCGAGGCGTCGCCGGAGGCGCTCGCGGCGCTGGCCGGCACCCACGACGACCCCACGAACGCCACGCCGTGGGCGGAGGAGGTCCAGAGCCTCCCCGAGTACCTGGAGTCGGGCCGGCCGCTGCCGGCCGGCGCCGCCGAACTCGCCTGGCAGTTGATCCCCCGCCTGGCGGGCACCGATCCCGTCGCCGCCGAGCTGCGCGAACGTCTGCTGGACGCCGCGGTGCGTCTGGAGGGGGACGCGTGGGCCGGACACGCCGCTCTCACGAACGGGGGCGTCGCCACCACGCCGCGCGACCAGGCTGCGTGGCAGGAATTCCTCCAGACGACGATCATCACGCTTGAGGACGGCCCCGACGAGCAGACCGAGGACGAAGCGAGGCTGACCGCCTTCCTGATCCCGTCGGCCCTCGCGTTCCGGCGAGACCTCTGGCGCGGCGAGATCGCCGGCCGACTGCCGGGCGGGCTCCGCCGGCTGCTGACCGAACGCCTCACCCGGGCGCTCGCCCCCTGGCTGAACCGGTTCCAGGACTCGGACGCCGATGCCGCGCGCGCAGCGGCGCACCGCTACCACATCGAGCGTCTGATGGCCGCACGGGCAGCCGGCGCTCCGGAGGCCGCGAACACCGCCACGGCACCCGCGCACTCGTCGATGTCCGGGGGCTCATCGGTGTCCGGGGCCTCGGAGATATCCGAAGACTCGGCCATGTCCGAAGGCTCGGGGATGTCCGAAGGCTCGGGGATGTCCGAAGGCTCGGCCATGTCCGAGGACGAGGAAGACGGGGAAGACGAGGCATCGGTCTCCGACGCGACGGAGGCCGGGCAGGTCAACCCGCACGCGGACACCGAGCGCGACAAGTTCCCCGGCGCCCTGGTGTTCGGCTCCGCCGAAGAAGGCATCGCGTACGGCGCCGGCCACTGGGACGAGTACGTCGGCGATCTGCCCCCGCGTCCCTTCAAGGCCCTGCGCGCCTATACCAAGGGCCCCGAGGACGAGCAGATCCGCCGGTTGCCCTACCGGCCCGCCGACATCGAGATCAAGGCGCTCGCCCGCGACCTCGACGCGCACGACGGCACCCTCACCCGGTTCACCCGCGCCATCCTCGACCAGCACTGGATCAAACTCGACGAGACCTACGACGACATCCTCGTCGGCGGCAAACCCGCCGAGCCCATGACCGGTCGCGAGTTCGTGGCCTATGCCCTGGCCGCCGTCGAGCACCACGTCCACGCCATGGACGAGATCCTCGGCACGCTGCCCGTCGCCCAGGACCTCGTGGTCATCAAGGGGCTCGACGAGGGGTACTTCCCCACGGGCCTCGCCGTCTCGCCGGGCCTGACCGTCCGCGAGGGACGGTTCATGTCCACCTCGCTCGGCCCCATCGCCGAGGACTTCGCCGACCGTCCGTACATCCTCCATCTGCTCGTCCCTCAGGGCACCCCGGCCCTGTACCTCGGCGCCCTCTCCGCCACGGGCGACGACGAGCGCGAACTCCTCATCGCCCGTGGCTTCGACTGGCGGATCGACCACGTCGAGGAGGTCCAGGGGCCGGAGGGACCCCAACAGCACCTCTACGGCAAGCTCCTCGCCCACGGCCCGGCGGCCCCGGGGCAAGCCCCGGCTCCGGCCACGGGGCAGGAGCCCCGCCCGGCGCTGCGGCTGCGCGGAGGGGACGCCGGCGCCACGTCGGAGACACGGGAACACCCGGAACGAAGCGGTACGGTCCAGCCGCGGCCGCAGCATCTCCCGCCCGCCAACCTGGGCCTGATCCCGTCCGCCAACCTGGACGCCGCCCCGGCCCCGCCCCAGCCCGCCCCGGTCACGGCCACGACAACGACCCTGACGACGGCGCCGCCCGCCACCACAGCAGCGAAGGAGTCCGACGCCTCGGCACGGCAGCCGGTCGTGCCGCTGGTCGCGGACCGGTCCCTGGTCCGAGGCCGCCTCCAGGCGGTCGAGTGGGTGTCCACCGGCACCTCGTCCGGTGGCATCCCGACCGGTCGACACGGCCAGGCCGTCGGCCAGCTCCGCTACGGGACGGGCATGCTGGACGTACCGCACGTCCAGGCGCCCCACCCGGTCGCGCCCCTGACCGCCGCGTCCGGACAGGGCGGCGAACCGCCGCGCATCCTGCACATCACCGGGGTGCTGTCCGGCGACGACGGTCCCGAGCGGTCGGAGTCGATCGTCCGGGAGCTGTTCCGGAGCGCCTCCCGGCTGACCGCGACCGACGTTCTGGTCGAGTCCAACTCGGTCGGCGCGGCGCCGGAACTGCTGCGCTCGCTCGGCTTCCGGCGGCTCGGCGAGGGGCCGCTGTGGCACATCGCCGCCGACGCGTTCGTCCGCACGCTGGAGGGCCTGCCGGAGGCTCACGACCTGGTGGTGGAGAACTGCGAGTCCCGGTGAGCCGTGTGCGCCGGACCGGGAAGCCGCACGCGGGCCCGGTGCGCGCCGTCGGACGGAACGGTCCGGCCCCGGCGCGTACCGGGTCACCGCCCCCGGACGCGGGGGTCCCCGAACAGGGATCTGGGCAGGGTCGCGAGGCGGCGGGAAGGATGGGCGGCGGACCGATTCCGTCCTACCGCGTTCGGCCGCCCCCGTGGTGGCGCGCCCGAGTGCCGGCGTGCTCCGGAGCCGCCGCCCGCTCGCCGCGTGCCCGTACGTCCGCACCGTCCCCAGGCCCGCACGAGGAGCAGCGCACATGACCGACCGTCCTTCGATCGATATCGCCGCCCTCACCGAGCGGGTGCGCCATCTCCAGGGCGACCTCTCCGGTCTGCGCGAGGACCTGGACTCCTGTCAGGCGACGGGGCACGGCGGCGGCGGTCTGGTCACGGCGACGGTGAGCGGTGAGGGGCGGCTGACCGATCTGCGGATCGACCCGTCGGTGATCGACCCGGACGATCCGCGGACGCTGACCGATCTGGTCATCGAGGCCGTGGGCGCCGCCCAGAGCACCGTCACCGAGCTGCGCACCGAGCGGGTCGGAGAGTTCACCGGAGGGCTCAACGACCTGACGGCCGGTCTGCGCGAGCACACCGAGCAGTCCCGGCGGGCTCGGGCCCAGCGCCCGGCGTTCACCCCGCCGCCTCCGGTACGGACCGCCCCCGGCGGGGGGGGGCCGGGGGGCCCCGCCCCCCCCAACGGCGGCGGCCCCGCCCGGGGTCCCGTCGGGGGGCCGGCGC
>NZ_JBHVHQ010000236.1:0-4608 GCF_042800135.1 Streptomyces sp. NPDC057654
CTTCTGGCGGCCGACCCGGCCGCCTTCCGGGTCAAGTTCCGGAAGATGGCCGCGTCCGCCTTCGCCTTCTACCGGGGCACCGCCTGCCTGTTCTACAACGACCTCGCCACAGGCCCCGACAGCACGGCCGGCGCGGCGGGCGACGACGGCGCGTACCTGGACGAGCGGACGAGCCGGGTGTGGGTGCACGGCGATCTGCACGCCGAGAACTTCGGCACGTACATGGACGCCAACGGCCGGCTGGTCTTCAACGTCAACGACTTCGACGAGGCCTACGTGGGCCCCTTCACCTGGGACCTCAAGCGCTTCGCCGCCTCCATCGCGCTCATCGGCTACTCGAAGGCGCTCAGCGACGGGCAGATCACCGAGCTGGTGGGCGTCTACGCGGCCGCGTACCGCGCGCGCGTGCACGACCTGGCGACCGGCGCGAAGAACGACGAGGTGCCGCCGTTCACCCTGGACAGCGCCGAGGGCCCGCTGCTGGGCGCGCTGCGCGACGCGCGCTCGCGGACCCGGTTCGCGCTGCTCGACTCGATGACCGAGATCCGCGACTACGAGCGCCGCTTCACCTCGGGCGGCGGCACGATCGAGCTGGACGCGGCGGACCGCTACAAGGTTCTCGCGGCCTTCGACGGCTATCTGGAGACGCTCCCGGAGTCCAGCCTGGCCCGGCCCGACTCCTACCGCGTCAAGGACGTCGTCGGCCGCCGGGGCATCGGCATAGGGAGCGCCGGCCTGCCCTCGTACAACATCCTCCTGGAGGGCAACAGCGACGCCCTGGAGAACGACGTCGTCATCTACATGAAGCAGGCGCAGACCCCGGCCGTCTCCCGGCACATCACCGACCGGGCGGTGCGCGACTACTTCCAGCACGAGGGCCACCGCACGGTCATCTCGCAGCGCGCCCTCCAGGCGCACGCCGACCCCTGGCTGGGGTGGACGGAGCTGGAGGGGGACGGCAGCCGCCGGGGGCAGCTGGTCGCCGAGGTCTCGCCGTACGCGGTGGACCTCGACTGGTCGGACATCGACGACCCGGCCGAGATCGCCGCCGTCGTCGCGGACCTGGGCCGGGCCACCGCCGCCATGCACGCGGCCGCCGACGACCAGAGCGGCCACTCGCTGGTGCCCTTCTCCACCGAGCGCGCCATCGACGCGGTCATCGCCGCCGACGAGGACGGCTTCGGCGAGCTGCTGACCGGCTTCGCGCACTCCTACGGGGCGCGGGCGCGGGCCGACCACCAGATCTTCGTGGACCTCTTCCGCAACGGCCGCATCCCCGGCCTGTGAGCCGCACCCCGCTCACAGCCCTTTAGGCAGTCCCTACCTCCGCCCATGACAGACTTCGCCGCGATGGACATTTCAGCGGTACGACTGCGGGCTCTGCGCGCGGCGCTCTTCACGGCGCTGTGCGTACTGCTGTCCGCGACGTCCCATGTGCTGCTGTCCGGCGTCCCGCTGCCGCTGACGACCGTCGTCGCGCTGTCGGTCGCCGTCTTCGTGATCGCGTACGCGCTGGCGGGCCGGGAGCGCGGCTACTGGCACATCGCCGCCCTCCTCGTCCCCCTGGAGCTGGCGGCCGACGCCGTCTTCACCACCGGGCAGGACACCTGTCACGGCCAGGTCGCCCCCGCTCCCACCGGAGGGCCGCTGGTCCTGCTGTGCGGCGGCGGCGACATCGGCTCGCCGCTGCCGAACGTGCCGGACACCGCGACGGCCTTCTGGCTGCTGCTCGCCGCGCACCTCGCGCTCGGGCTGCTGGGCGCGGCATGGCTGCGGCGCGGCGAGGCGGCGTTCGGCCAGCTGCTGCGTGCCGCGGCCGTGTCCGCGTTCCGCCCGCTGCTGCTCGCTCTCGCGGCGCTCGCCGCGGCGGCCGCGCCCGTACGGGCCCCGGTGCGCCGGATCGCGCGCCGCACCCCGCCCGCACGCACGCTCCCTCTGCTCGTGCATTCGGTCGTCCGCCGGGGACCGCCTCTCCCGGCGACCGCCTGAGCAATCCGGTCGAACGGCCGCCGGGCGACAAGCCTGCCGGCCGACGGACGACTGTCATACGACGCAGAGAGAAGCATCCTCATGAGCAACCGCAACAGTCAGCAGAACAAGCAGGCCGCCCGCGAGCGGCTGCGCGCCGAGCGCGAGCGCCAGGCCAAGAAGGACAAGACCCGCCGGCAGCTCGTCGTCGGCGGCTCGGTCGTCGCGGTGCTGGCCGTCGCCGCGGGCATCGGGGTGGCCGCCACGCAGCTGGGCGGCAGCGGCGGCAGCAAGAGCAGCAACTCGTCCTGGGACGCGGCCGCCAAGAAGACGCTGGTCGAGCCCGCGAACACCGCGGGCAAGGGCGGCACCGACATCACCGTCGGCGACCCGAAGGCCAAGCACACGCTTGAGGTCTACCAGGACATGCGCTGCCCGATCTGCTCGGTCTTCGAGCAGAACGTCGGGCAGACGATCCAGAAGGACGTCAAGGACGGCACGTACAAGGTCACGTACCACATCGGCACATTCCTGGACAAGAACATGGGCGGGACCGGGTCGAAGAACGCGCTCAGCGCGATCGGCGCCGCCGTCAACGTCAGCCCGGAGGCGTTCGTCGCCTACAACCAGGCGCTGTACTCCAAGACGAACCACCCCGAGGAGAACCAGGACAAGTTCGCCGACGACGACTACCTGCTGAAGATCGCGCAGCAGGTACCGGCGCTCAAGGACAACGCCGAGTTCAAGAAGAACGTCACCGAGGGCACGTTCGACAAGTGGGCGCTGAACGTCTCCGACACGTTCGACAACACGAAGGACGTCACCGGGACGCCGACCCTCAAGCTCGACGGCAAGAAGCTGACCAAGGGCGAGGGCGTGCCGATGACTCCGGCGGACTTCGAGTCGGCCGTCAAGGACCACCTGTGATCCGTCGCTGATCCGCCTCCTATGCGGACCCGAGTCCGAATCTTGACACGACGCCTACCCGCCTCCGTGGCAAAATTCGGCGTCATGGAGGGGACGGGAGAGCAGTGGAGAGCCGTGCGTGCGGCGCTGTTCACGGCCGTGTGCCTCACGCTGTCCGCCGGCTCCCACGTCGTGCTCTCCCGCACCCCCCTCCCGCTGCCGACGGTGGCCGTGCTCTGCGTCGCGCTCTTCACGGTCGCGTACGCCCTGGCGGGACGGGAGCGCGGCTACGGGAGCATCGCCGCTCTCCTCGTCCCCCTGGAGCTGGCGGCGGACACGGTCTTCACCACCGGCCAGCACGCGTGTTACGGGCGTTCGGGCGGCCCCGTCACGGGGCCGCTGCGCTCCATGGGCGTCGATCTGCTGTGCCGCGGCGGCGACTTCGGCACGCCGCTGGCCCGGCTGACCGCCCACCGCGGCGACCCCGCGCCGCTCTTCAGCACCGCCTCGGCGCCCTGGCTGCTGCTGGCCGCGCACGTCGCGGTCGGGCTGCTGGCCGCCGCCTGGCTGCGCCGCGGCGAGGTGGCGCTGCGGCGGCTGCTGCGCGCGGTCGCCTCGCTGGCCTTCCGGCCGCTGCTGCTCGCCGTCGCCGTGATCGCCGCCACCGCGCGGCCGACGGCTCCCGTCGTCTCGTACGGGCGCGCGCCCCTCGCCCGTACGCTCCCCCAGCTCTTCCACTCCGTCCTGCGGCGCGGTCCGCCCCGCCCGGCCGCCTGGGCGCCCTCGGGCGCCTGAGCAGTCCGGTCCCCTTCGCCACCGCGCACGTCAATCCACGGAGTCGACATCATGAGCAACCGCAACAACCAGCAGAACAAGCAGGCCGCCCGCGAGAAGATGCGCGCCGAGCGCGAGCGCCAGGCCAAGAAGGACAAGACCCGCCGGCAGCTCGTCGTCGGCGGCGCGATCGTGGTGGTCCTCGCGATAGCCGGCGGCATCGGCTTCGCGGTCAGCAACATGGACGGCGGTTCCGGCAAGGACAAGTCCACCGGCAGCAAGGAGTGGGACGCCGCCGCCAAGAAGACGCTCGTCAAGCCTGCCAACACCACGGGTGAGAACGGCGATGTGATCACCATCGGCGACGCGAAGGCCAAGAAGACCCTGGAGGTCTTCGAGGACCCGCGGTGCCCGTCTTGCGCGTCCTTCGAGCAGAACGTCGGGGCTGAGCTGCGCCAGGACGTCAAGGACGGCCGTTACAAGGTGCGTTTCGTCATGGTCAACTTCATCGACACCCTGGGCGGCGGCTCGGGGACCGGCTCGAAGAACGCCGTCAGCGCGCTGGGCGCGGCCCTGAACGTCAGCCCGGACGCGTTCGTCGCGTACAAGGAAGCCCTGTACTCGCAGAAGAACCACCCGGAGGAGACGGACGACGCCTTCGCCAAGGACCAGAAGCTCATCGACATCGCACAGCAGGTCCCGGCCCTCAAGGGCAACGCCGGCTTCGAGAAGGCCGTGAAGGACGGCACGTACGACAAGTGGGCGCTGGAGATGGGCAAGCTCTTCGGCAAGAACGGCGTGAACGGCACGCCGACGCTGCTCGTCGACGGGAAGAAGCTGAACGCCGAAGGCGCGGATCGCGCCCCGATGACCAAGGACGAGTTCGTCGCGGCGATCGACAAGGAATTCGGCCCGAAGAAGAAGTAGTCCTCAGGCCGCGGGTGGGCGACCGTATGAATT
>NZ_JBHVHQ010000236.1:4618-10350 GCF_042800135.1 Streptomyces sp. NPDC057654
GTGCGGCGGGCCCCCCAAAACGTACGCCCCCCCAAACATTACGTCCCCCGCGGCGGGGGGGGGGCCCCCGTTTTACCCCCCCCCCCCCCCCGCCGGGAGGCGGCTACGCGTCGCCGAGGTCCGCGAGGAAGCCCAGCGACACCTTCCAGGCGGCCTCCGCGGCCTCCTCGTCGTAGTCCGGGAGCCCGGGGTCGGTGAAGAGGTGCCCGGCCCCCTGGTAGCGGTAGACCTCCACGTCCGCGCCGGCCCGCCGCATCCGCAGGTACCAGGCGTTCAGCCAGTCCTGCGGCTCGAACGGGTCCGGGTCCGCGACATGCAGCTGTACGGGCAGCTCGTCGACGGACGCGTCCTCCGCGAGGTCGGAAGTGCCGTGCAGGAGCAGCAGCCCCCGCGCCTTCTCGTCGCCCAGCGCCAGGTTCTGCGCGATCGACCCGCCGAGCGAGAAGCCCGCGTACACGAGCCCGCGCTCCGAGAGCGGGGCCGCCGCGGCGATGGCCCGGCGCAGCAGCTCCTCCTTGCCGATCTCATCCTTGATCACCATGCCGTCCTCGACGGTCTCGGTGGTCCGCCCGTCGTAGAGGTCCG
The DNA here is from genome assembly GCF_042800135.1 of Streptomyces sp. NPDC057654. Classification (NCBI taxonomy): domain Bacteria; kingdom Bacillati; phylum Actinomycetota; class Actinomycetes; order Kitasatosporales; family Streptomycetaceae; genus Streptomyces; species Streptomyces sp. NPDC057654. Next base: position 5,204 of record NZ_JBHVHQ010000236.1, read on the forward strand.
GCACGTGCACCTCGTGCCCGGCGGCGCGCAGCCGCTCGGCCGCCGCGTGGACGGCGGGCCGCAGCCCGTAAGCCGAGTGAAACAGGACAATCGTGGTAGAGGACGCCACTGGAGCCACTTCCCTAGAGGTATTTCGCGATCACCCCATCGTGCCAGTTACCGTCGGTGGGACGCGGACCACCCGAATCGCGCTGGAAGGAGCCGAGGTGTCCATGGAGGACGTGTTGCGTCCGCTCATCGTGATCGGCGGATCGGTCGCCATCACCCTGCTGGTCGGCTGGGCCGCCGACCTGGTGGTGCGCCGGATCGACGCCCGCCACCCCGAGACCCCGCTGTGGGATCTGCTGCGCCGCTGCCGGCTGCCGTTGCAGCTCGTGCTGTGCGCGGCCCTGCTGCGCGGCAGTTTCACCTCCATCACGTTCAAGGTGGTCGAGGAGCACGAGGCGGGCATCGGCCAGACCCTGACGCTGGTGCTGCTCGCCGCCGTCGCGTGGCTCGCGGTGCGCGGCGCCGCGGCCATAGTGGAGTCGACGTACGCCCGTTATGCCGCGAACGCCCATGACCGGGCGCGGGTCCGCCGGGTCCGTACGCAGGTGACGCTGATCCAGCGGATCGTGACCGCGGTCGTCGTGGTGGTGACGGTGGCGGCGATGCTGCTGACCTTCCCGGCGATGAAGACGGTGGGGACGTCGATGCTGGCGTCCGCCGGTGTGATCGGCATCGTCGCCGGTGTCGCCGCCCAGTCGACGCTCGGCAACCTCTTCGCCGGGTTGCAGATCGCCTTCGGCGACATGGTGCGGATCGGCGACACGGTGGTGGTCGACGGCGAGTGGGGCACGGTCGAGGAGATCACCCTCACCTACCTGGTGGTGACCACCTGGGACGAGCGCCGGATCACCATGCCCGTGTCGTACTTCACGAGCAAGCCGTTCGAGAACTGGACGCGCGGCACCCCGCGGATGACCGGCACGGTCTTCTTCCACCTCGACCACACCACGCCCATAGACCTCATGCGCCAGCGGCTGCACGAGATCCTCATGAAGTGCGCCGAGTGGGACCGCCGGGCCTGGAGCCTGGTGATCACGGACACCACGCCGTCCACGATCCAGGTGCGGGCGCTGGTCACCGCGAAGGACTCGGACGACATCTGGACGCTCCGCTGCGTGGTCCGCGAGCAGTTGGTGGAGTGGCTGCGCCGGGAGCACCCGTACGCGCTGCCGCGGATCAACACGGCGCACGCGCCGGGCCTGCGGGAGGCGCCCGACCGCCCGCAGGCGCCGCCGAGGTCCGAGGACATCGGCCCCGGCCCCGGCACCGCCTGACCGGAACCGGGCCCCGGCCCCGTACGGCCTTCGGCCCGTACCGCCTCGGATCAGCGCGGCCTCGGGCCCGTACGGCCTTCGGCCCGCGGGCCCCGCCCAGGGGACCGTCAGCGCAGGCTCCGCACGTCGAGGTGGCGCAGCACCCGGTCGACGATCTCCGGGTCCGCGCCCGCCTCGCTGCGCGCGGAGAGCACCTCGTGCCGGGCGGCCGAGAGCATCTCGCTCTGGATGCGCTGCACGGTGCGCAGCCGCTTGACGCGCTGGGCGTTCGCCTCCCGGCGCTCGTCGTCGACCATGTCGGGGCTGATCCGGGCGCCGACGTCGTACGCGCGCCGGCTCAGCTGCTCGGAGAGGTCCTCGGGCAGTTCCTCGACCGCCTGGATCTCCTTGAGCCTGCGCTTGGCGGCCTTGGCCGCGCGGATCGCGAGCAGCCGCTCCGTCTCCCGCTCGGCGTCGGTGTCGGCCTTCACGCCGAGCCTGCGCACCAGCCAGGGCAGGGTCAGCCCCTGGACGACGAGGGTGGCCATGATGACGGCGAAGGCGATGAAGAGGATCTCGTCGCGGCCGGGGAAGTCCGAGCCGTCGTGCACGGTGAGCGGGATGGCGAGCGCCAGCGCGACGGAGGCCACACCGCGCATCCCGGACCACCACATGACGACGGTCTCGCGCCAGGTCATCGGGATCTCCTCCTCGACGTCCCGGTGCCGGTGCATCTTGCGCGCGAGCCAGGCGGCGGGCAGCAGCCACAGCAGCCGTACGCCGATCACGACGCCGATCACCGCGCCGCCGGCCGCGAGCATCTCGCCCCAGCGGCCGGAGGCCGTGCCGAAGACATTGTGGAGTTCGAGGCCGATGAGGCCGAAGGCGACTCCGGTGACGAGGGTGTCGACGATCTCCCAGAAGGTGTGACCGGCCAGCCGGCCCAGCACGTCGTCGGCGTCCACCGCGTGTTCGGCGAGGAACAGCGCGGTGGTGAGCACCGCCAGCACCCCCGAGCCGCTGAACTCCTCGGCCAGTACGTACGCGACGAACGGCACCAGCAGGGTGAGGCCGATCTGGAGGGTGGCGTCGCCGAGCAGGCCCATCAGCTTGTTGGCGGCCCAGCCGAGCACCAGGCCCACCGCTATGGCGACCACGGCGGAGAGCACCAGCGCGCCGACGGCGTGCGGGACGGAGAAGGAGCCGGTGACGGTGGCGGCGATGGCCACGTGGTACAGCACGATCGCGGTGACGTCGTTGAAGAGCCCCTCGCCCTCCAGGATGGAGACGAGGCGGCGCGGCAGCCCGAGCGACCCGGCGACGGCGGTCGCGGCGACCGGGTCGGGCGGGGCGACCAGCGCGCCGAGCGCGACGGCCGCGGCGAGCGGCAGGCCGGGCACGACGGCGTTGGCGACGACGGCGACCGCGGCGGTCGTCACGAAGACCAGCGCCACCGCGAGCAGGAAGATCGGTCTCAGATTGGCCGCGAACTGCCGCCAGGACGTGCGCTGAACGGAGGCGTACAGCAGCGGCGGCAGCACCAGCGGCAGGATGTACTCGGGCGGCACATTGACATTCGGCACGAACGGCAGCAGCGCGAGAACGATCCCGCCCAGGGTCATCAGGACCGGCGACGGCAGTCCCAGCCGGTCACCGAGCGGCACCATGACCACGGCCCCGAGTAGCAGTACGAACAGCAGGGCAAGCTGGTCCACGACGTATACGCTCCGGTGTCGGTCCGACGATCAACGCCTCAAGCCTGCCATGGCCGGTCACATAAACCGCTCAACGCGGCATTGATCACATATCGCCGCAGCCGGAATACGTGCGTCCGCGCGCCCCGCGCTCCCCGTGGTGACGCAGCGTCAGGAGCTCTCCGCCCGCACGATGTCCAGCGCCCGCTGGAGATCCTCGGGGTACGCGCTCTCGAACTCGACCCAGCTGCCGTCGCCAGGGTGCTCGAAGCCGAGCCGCATCGCGTGCAGCCACTGCCGGGTGAGCCCCAGCCGCTTGGCGAGCGTCGGGTCGGCGCCGTACGTGGTGTCGCCGACGCACGGGTGCCGGTGCGCCGACATGTGCACGCGGATCTGGTGCGTACGGCCGGTCTCCAGCTTGATGTCGAGGAGACTGGCGGCCCGGAACGCCTCGATGAGGTCGTAGTGCGTCACGGACGGCTTGCCCTCGGCCGTCACCGCCCACTTGTAGTCGTGGTTCGGATGCCGCCCGATGGGCGCGTCGATCGTGCCGCTCATCGGGTCCGGGTGGCCCTGCACCAGCGCGTGGTAACGCTTGTCGACCGTACGCTCCCGGAACTGCTGCTTGAGCAGGGTGTAGGCGCGCTCGGACTTGGCGACGACCATCAGCCCCGAGGTGCCCACGTCGAGGCGGTGCACGATGCCCTGGCGCTCGGCCGCCCCCGAGGTCGAGATGCGGTAGCCGGCGGCGGCGAGCCCGCCGATGACGGTGGTGCCGGTCCAGCCGGGGCTCGGGTGCGCGGCCACCCCGACCGGCTTGACGATCACGACGATGTCGTCGTCGTCGTGCACGATCTCCATGCCCTCGACGGGCTCGGCGACGATCTGCACCGGCGCCGGGGCCCCGGGCATCTCGACCTCCAGCCAGGCGCCGCCGGTCACCCGGTCGGACTTGCCGGCCACCGCGCCGTCGAGCTGCACCTTCCCCCCGGCGGCGAGCTCGGCCGCCTTGGTCCGCGAAAAGCCGAACATGCGGGCGATGGCGGCGTCCACGCGCTCGCCTTCGAGGCCGTCGGGTACGGGCAGGGTGCGGATCTCGGGAATCGTGCTCACCCGTCGAGTATGCAGGACGGCGCGGACGTGGTCGTACGGCCGGATGCCCGTACGGCCGGATGCGGATGCCCGCGCGCGCCGTCAGTCCTTGTGCACCGTGCCGTCGGGGTCCAGGCCGCGGAAGGAGAGGATCACGATCAGGATGCCGCCGCACACGATCGCCGAGTCGCCGAGGTTGAAGACCGCGAAGTGCGCGGGCGCGATCCAGTCGACGACGCCGCCCTGGAGACCGCCGGGCGAGCGGAACACCCGGTCGGTGAGGTTGCCGAGCGCCCCGCCGAGCAGCAGGCCGAGCGCGATCGCCCACGGCACGCTGTAGAGCTTGCGGGCGAGCCGCGCGATCACCACGATCACGATCACCGCGATGCAGGTGAAGACGATGGTCATGGCCTCGCCGAAGCTGAAGGCCGCGCCGCGGTTGCGGATCACCTGGAGCTGTAGCCAGGTGCCGATCACATGGACCGGATCATGGTGCTCCAGTTTCGCCACCACGGCCAGCTTGCTGACCAGATCCAGGAGGTAGGCCAAGGGGGCGACCGTCAGCAGCACGCCGATCCGCCGCTTCTTCCCCTGGGGCGGACCCACCTCCTGCGAGGCGCCGTCCCCTTCGGCCTCTCCCGGCGTACCGGTGGTCTGCTCCGCCTCTGTCACCTGAGTCCCTCGACGTCGTCCCGCCCGCCGTTCGGCACCGCCCGGTCCGGCGGTGCTGCCCGGCAGCGCGGCGCACCTCTGCGTTCGCTGGGCGCCGGGCGCCCCCGCCCGGCTGAGGACGAGGGTACGGCACGCCGCCGCGGGCCGGTCAGCGGCGTTCCTGCCGCTGCTTGCACTCGACGCACAGCATGGCGCGGGGAAACGCCTGCATCCGGGCCTTGCCGATCGGTTTGCCGCAGTTCTCGCAGATCCCGTACGTGCCGGCGTCGAGCCGCTCCAGGGCGCGCTCCGTCTGCTCCAGCATCTCGCGCGCGTTCCCGGCCAGCGCCAGCTCGTGCTCGCGCGTGATGTTCTTGGTGCCGGTGTCGGCCTGGTCGTCGCCCGCGCC
>NZ_JBHVHQ010000237.1:0-10317 GCF_042800135.1 Streptomyces sp. NPDC057654
GTCCGAGCTGTTCGAGGCGGTCGTCGGCAGGCCGGTCGGCCCGGAGGAACGCTTCTTCGACGCGGGGGCGACCAGTCTCGACCTGATGCGCTTCCACCTGCGCTGCCAGGCGGAGGACGACCTCCGCTTCTCCATCCCCGACCTGTTCGAGCACGTCACCATCGGGCGGCTGGCGCGCTTTCTCGACGGGCGGACGCCCACCGCCCCGACCGGGACGGTCGCGGCGACCGGAGCGGCCGATGAGCCGGTGGCCGTCGTCGGCATGGCGGTACGGCTGCCCGGCGCCGACGATCTGGCCTCGTTCTGGGAGATGGTGGAGAGCGGCGGCCGCGGCATCGAGCACTTCGACGCCCCCGACGGCCTCGTCGGCGCCCGCAGTTGGATGAACGGCCTGCTCTCCTTCGACCCGGAGCACTTCGGCCTCAGCCGCCAGGAGGCCCGGCTGATGGACCCCCAGCAGCGCCATCTGCTGATGACGGCCGTCCAGGCACTGGCCCATGCGGGTATAGCGGGGGCCACCGACGCCCCCGGTGAACACCCGCGCATCGGGATAGTCGCCGGCTGCGGCGAGAACACCTACTTCCAGTCCATGCTCCGCGACGCCGTCCCGGACCGGCTGCCCGACGGATTCCAGCTCGCGCTGCACCACGAGAAGGACTTCCTCACCACCAAGGTGGCCTACCACCTCGATCTGACGGGCCCGGCCCTCACCGTGCAGGCGTCCTGCGCCAGTTCGCTGACGGCGGTGCACGTGGCGGCCGGGCTGCTGCGGCAGGGGGACGCCGAGGTGATGCTGGCGGGGGGCGTGCTCGTCGACACGCTGCTCGGGGACGGATACCGGTACCGGCCGCAGCACATCTTCTCCGAGGACGGGCACTGCCGCCCGTTCAGCGACGACGCCGGCGGCACGATCGGGGGCAGCGGCGTCGGCGTGGTGGTGCTCAAGCCGCTGCGGCTGGCACGCCGGGACGGCGACACCGTCTACGCGGTGATCACCGGCTCGGCCCTCAACAACGACGGTTCGGGAAAGCTCGGTTACAGCGCGCCCTCGCTCGCCGGACAGCGTGAGGCGATCCGCACCGCGCTGCGCCGCAGCGGCCGGAGCGGCGCGGACGTCGGCTATGTGGAGGCGCACGGCACCGGCACCCGGCTCGGCGACCCGGTCGAGGTCGGCGCGCTGCGCCAGGCGTTCGGCCCGACCGGGCCGGAGAGCTGCGCGCTGGCGTCCGTGAAGAGCCAGATCGGCCACCTGGGCGCGGCCTCCGGCGTGATCGGGCTCGTACGGGCCGCCCTCGCCGTCCACCACGGAGTGATCCCGCCCAACGTCGACTTCCACCGCCCCAATCCGCGGCTCGCCGCCGACCTCGCCCCGTTCCGGATCCCCACACGGTCCGAGCAGTGGCCCGCCGGGCGGCCCAGGGTCGCGGCGGTGAGCAGCTTCGGCATCGGCGGGACCAACGCCCATCTGGTCCTGGAGGCCGCCGGATCCGCGCCGCCGCCGACCGATGCCGGGCCGTGCCTGGTGCTCTCCAGCAGCAGTACGGCGGGGCTGCGCGCCGACGCCCTGCGGATCGCCGACTATCTGGCGGCCCGGCCCGAGGCGTACGGGCAGGTGTTGCGCCACCTCCAGGCCGGTCGCGTACAGCGGCGCCTGCGGGCGGCGGCCGTCTGCGGCGACGCGGCGTCCGCGGTGGCCTGGCTGCGCGCGGTCGGCGCCGGTGACGTGACGCCTTCCGAGACGCCTCGAACCCCCGGCTCCCAGGCGCCGCGGGAGGAGGCCTCCACTCCCGAGGCGGCGGTCGCCGCCTGGCTCGCGGGGACCGCGCTCCAGTGGCCCGCCGGGCCCGCCTCGGCCCCCTGGGACTTCCCGCCGCCCGCCTTCGCCCTGGCCGACTACGACTTCGCACGCGCCACGCCCTCGAAGTCCCCCGGCACGGACGGCGCGAGCGGCTGGGAGGCGCCCCAGCGGCTGCCCGAGGCCGACTGGCTGCACCAGCCGCACTGGGTACGGCTCAGCCGCGCCACCGCCGGGACCGCGTCCGCCGCCCCCGGCCTGCTCGTGGTGATGACGGCCGACCCGCTGCCGCCCGACGCGCTGCGCCCCTTCGCGGCGGCGTACGAGCGGGTGGTGCGGGTCTGCGCGGCGGACGCGTTCGCCCGGCTCGGCGAGGACGCCTACGAGGTCGACCCGGCCGACCCGGACTCGCTGCGACAGCTCCTGGACGAACTGTCCGAGGCGGGCGCGGCGGGCGCGGCGGGCGTCGACTGGCTGCACGCGCTCCCGCTGGCCGTCGACGGCCCGGTGGGCGAGGACACGCTCGCGCGAGCCCAGTGGGCCTGCGTGGACACCCCGGCCGCTCTGCTCCAGGCGGTCGGCGGCCTGTCGTGGCCCGCCCGGCTGCGCCCCTGGTGGCTCTCGTACCGCGCCCAGCCCGTCGAAGGGACCGTCCAGCGCCCGGAGTCGGGCCTGCTGGCCGGGGTCTGCGAGGTCGCGCCGCAGGAGTGCGCGGTCGACGGCCGCTGGCTGGACCTGCCCGGCGCCGACCCGGCCGGCTGGGCCCCGCTGCTCCCGTCCCTCCTCGCCGCCGCCGACGCCGCCCCCGCGCTGCCGCGCCGCCTGGCGCTGCGCCAGGGTTACTGGTGGCACCAGGCGCTGCTGCCGGTTCCCGCGCCCGCCGTGACGGCGCCCTTCGCGCTGCCCGCGAGCGGCGGCACGTATCTGATCCTGGGCGGTACGGGCGGAATCGGCGCCGGCGTCGCGGCCTGGCTGCTGGAACGGTCCGACTGCCGCGTACTCCTGCTGGCCCGGCGGCCGGACCTGCCGGCCGGCCTCGTCCCGTGGGCGGACCGCGTCGAGCTGATCGAGGCCGATCTGGCCGAGGCGGCCCCCGAGGAGATCATGGACTGGCTCGACGGGCTCGCGTACGCCCGCCGGATCGACGGCGTCGTGCACGCCGCGGGCGCGGGGGCCGGCAATCTGATCGCCCGGCGCGACGCCCCCGCGATGCGCCGGGCCATGGCCGGCAAGCTGCGCGGCGCCCTGCTGGTGGAGCGGCTGATCGAGCGTCACCGGCCGGTGTTCGCCGCGTACTGCTCGTCGATGGCCGCGCAGTTCGGCGGGATCGGCCAGCTCGACTACGCCGCCGCGGGCGGCCTCCTGGACGGCTTCGCCCAGCACCGGGCCGAGGAGTCCGAGACCACGGTGCGGATCGGCGTGGACTGGGACATCTGGAGCGAGGTCGGCATGGCCCGGCACGCGCTGCGCTCCGACGCCCGCCACCAGGCGCATCTGACGGTCGGCCTGGCGGTGAAGGAGGGGCAGCGGCTGTTCGCGCAGGCGCTCCAGCTGCAACTGCCGCAGTTGCTGGTCTCCACGACCGACATCGCGCGGGCACGCGTCTTCTACGCACCGGACGCCGACATTCCGAAGGCCGACGCGCCCAAAACCACCCGCCCCATACAAGCCGCGCACACCGCACCCGCTTCGGCAGCCGATCAGCTCTCCGTCCGGCTGTGCGACTGGCTGGGCCTGGACGCACTCGACCCCGCCGCCTCCCTCTACGACCACGGCGCCGACTCGCTGACCCTCCTCGACCTGATCGGCGAGGTGAAGGAGCACTTCGGCGTCGACCTGGAGCTGTCCCAGCTGAGCCACCAGGTCAGCCTCTCCGAGGTGCTGGCCCGGCTCGACGAGTCGGGCCCCGCCGAATCGACTGCCGAATCGACTGCCGAATCGACTGCCGAATCATCCACCCTGCCGTCTGCCGAGATCCCCGTCACGCTGGAGGTCTGGCAGCAGGGCGAGGGACGCGACGTCCTGTGCCTGGTCCACCCGGTCGGCGGGGACATCCAGGCATACCGCGCTCTCGTCTCGGCCCTCGATCCGCGCCTCACCGTCTGCCTGATCGCCGACCCCGGGCTGCTCCGCCCCGACCCGCCCGCCTGGTCGCTGGCCGAGCGGGCCCGCCGCTACCACGCCGCGCTCCAGGCCCGCTTCCCGCACGACGAGTGGCGACGGCAGCTGGGCGGCTGGTCCTTCGGGGCCTGGGTGGCGCAGTCGATGGCGGCCGAGGCGGAGGCGGCCGGTCACCCGGCGGCCGGGCTCTACCTGGTGGACCCGCCGCCGCCGGACGCCGGTCCGCGCTTCGCCGCGTACGACGAGTCGCGGCTCGAAGCGGTCTTCGCCCACGAGCTGGGCCAGGGCGGCGGCGCGGGAACGTCCACGAGCCGGGAGACGGCGGCGTACGCGGAGCGGCTGGCGCGCTGCTGCCACGCCAATATGGCGGGTATGGCGGGCCACGAACCGCCGCCGCTGTCCCGTACGCCGAGCCGGCTGTGGCTCGCCGGGCGGCCGGTGGCCGGTCTGCCCGCGCAGGTTTCCCCGCAGGAGCAGCAGGAGCAATGGCGGGCACTGCTGCCGGAGCCCTCGGGCTCGTACATCCTGGACACCACCCACTACGACATCGTCCGGCCGCCTCAGGTGCAGTCGGTGGCCGACGCCGTCAACTCCGCGTCGCTGCCGGACCCCGCGCCGCGCTGACACCGCCCACGACAGGACGAAGAGTTGGAGTCGGACTTGGACACCACCGGCACCGGGCCGAGCCCGGACCCCGCGACGGGCCACCCCTACCAATCGCTGCCGTCGCGCTCGTTCTGGCGCTCCGCCGTGGCCGAGCCGGAGATGACGGACATCGGCGGTCTGTGGTCGCCCAAGTTCGGCATCGGGCAGGACGAGCCCGTCCTCACCGCCGGTTCGTGCTTCGCCCGCCACATCGGCCGCGCGCTGCGCGAGCGCGGCATGAACTGGCGCGACGCCGAACCGGCCCCGCCGGGGCTGACCGAGGCCGAGCGGGCGGCCCGCCACTACGGCGTGTTCTCCTTCCGCACCGGGAACGTCTACACCGCCGCCATGCTGCGGCAGTGGCTGTCCTGGGCGCATGGCGAGAGCGCGCCGCCCGACGAGGTGTGGAGCGAGGACGGCCGCTTCTACGACCCGTTCCGCCCGGCCGTCGAGCCCTCGGGCCACGGCTCGGCCGAGGAGGTGCGGGAGGCGCGCGAGGCGACGCTCGGGGCCGTACGGGGCGCCGTGGCCGGGGCGGGCGTGCTGATCTTCACTCTCGGCCTGACCGAGGCGTGGCGGGACCGCGCCACGGGCACGGTCCACCCGGTCTGCCCCGGCACGGTGCGCGGCACGTACGACGCCGAGCGGTACGGGTTCCACAACTTCACCTATCCCGAGGTGTACGAGGACCTCTCGGCCGCCATCGCGCTGGCCCGCGCCGCCAACCCCCGGCTGCGGGTGCTGCTGACCGTCTCGCCGGTGCCGCTGACCGCGACGGCCACCGGCGGCCACGTCCTCACGGCCACCACCTACTCCAAGTCCGTCCTGCGCGCGGTGGCCGGGCAACTGGCCCAGGAACTGGACCACGTCGACTACTTCCCCGCGTACGAGCTGGTCACGGGCTTCCCGTTCAAGGCGGCATGCTTCGAGCCGAATCTGCGGACGGTCGCGCCGGAGGGCGTCGCCTTCGTCATGCGCCACTTCTTCGACGGCCTCGCCCGACGCCCCGCCGAAGCGGTGACCGAAGCGGCGGCCGAAGCCGAAGCCGCCCCCGGGCCCGGCCCGTCCGCCGAGCCCGCCGCACCTGCCACCGGAGAGGACATCTGGTGTGACGACGCCCTACTCGACTACTACAACCCCCGCTAGCACGACGCCCCCCGCCCGGTTCCTGCTGCTGGGCGACTCGCACGCCGGGCCGATCGGCCGGGCCGCGAAGGACGCCGGAATCCCGTTCAGCGGCGGACCGATCGGCGCGGGGCGCGACTTCAACGCCGACTTCTTCGACGTGCGCGAGGGCGACGTCGTGTTCCGCAAGCCGCAGGCGGACGCGTACTACCGCGGCTTCCTGACCGAGCTGAACACGGCGGGGCTCGACCGGCTGACGGTCCCGCTGGTGGCGACGTTCGGCTTCAGCGCCCATTTCATCGCCACGACCCAGAACTGGCACCTCTACCGCACCCGCGACGGCGGATTCCCGCCCGGCTTCCTGACCGGTTCGCTGTTCGACGCCGTCGTCCGCGCCACGGTCCGCGACGCGCTGGCCTTCTACGCGCACGCGCGCGCCCTGGGCCTGCGGGTGCTGGCCGTGATGGGCCCGCAGCGGGTGCCGAGCTTCTCCGACCCGGTGGTCTTCAGGGCGGCGCAGGACGTGGTGCGCGGCGCGCTGGCCGAGACCGGCGTGGAGGTCGTGGACCTGCGGTCGCGCGTGACCGGCGAGGACGGTTTCCAGCGCCCCGAACTGTGCGAGAGCAACGACGTGATCCACGGCAATCTGGCGTTCGGCCGAATGATTGTGACGGAACTGCTGGAGCGGGGCCTGTAGGCCCCACGCGAGTCCCCCGCCCCGGTCGTCATCGGCCGACACCCCGCAACCCCCACCCCCAGGAGGACGAAATGGAGCAGTACGCACTGGATGCCGTCGAGCGCATCACCACGAGGCCGCCGGAGGTCTACGGCTCCATCGGCGTCGACGCGCTGACGCCGCTGGTCGGCGCGGAGATCTCAGGTCTGGATCTGTCGAAGGAGCTGACGGAGGAGCAGGTCGACGAGCTCAAGCGGGCCTTCCTCGCGCACCATGTGCTGGTCTTCCGGGACCAGCACATGTCGGGCGACGACCACAAGCGGATCGCCGGGCACTTCGGCGAGCTGCACCTGGTGGCCGCGCCCGTCGAGGACTCGGACCCGTACATCCTCGAACTCAGCACCACCAAGGAATCGCGGGCCGTGGCGGGCAACGGCTGGCACGCCGACGGCACCGCCGACGCCGAGCCGTCGCTCGGCTCGATGCTCTACATCACCCGCACCCCGGAGATCGGCAGCGGCGGGGACACGCTCTTCGCGGACATGCACATGGCTTACGAGCTGCTGTCGCCGGCCATGAAGACGTTCCTGGAAGGGCTGACGGCGGTCCATGACGGGCTGCTGCCCTGGCAGGGCGAGACCCCGCCGGCCGACTACGTCGTGCCCAAGAACGAACACCCGGTGATCGCCCGCCACCCCGAGACCGGCCGCAAGCTGCTGTTCGTCAACGGGGCCTACACCTCCCACATACCGCAGCTGACGCGCGCCGAGAGCCGGGCGGTCCTGGACATGCTGTACGCCCACATCGCGGGCACCCCCATGCTGTCCTGCCGGGTCCGCTGGGCCCCGAACACTCTGGTGTTCTGGGACAACCGCTGCGTGCAGCACCACGCGACGTGGGACTACTACCCGCACGCGCGGTACGGGCAGCGCATCGCCATCAAGGGGACGCGGCCCCGGGCCTGAGTCCCGGGGCCCGCCCGCCCACGCTCATGCCCGCGTCTCAGGCCGCGGCGGCCCGGCCCAGGCTGTCGGCGAGCCCGTCGGCCAACCGCGCGCAGGCTTCCCGGCGCCGCTCGTCGCGGCCCTCGGCGTCGCCGTCGTCCCCGTCCCGGTCGGCGAGGGCCAGGACGTAGGCGCGTACGGACGCGAAGGGGTAGGTCTCGGCGTAGGCGCGGGCGTCCGCCGAGGCGTACGCGGCAGCGGCGGCTCGCGCGGTGGCGAGCGCGTTGGCGGCGGCGTAGGAACGGGCGTTGGCGTCGGTGCTGAGTTTGGCGTAGCCGTCGGCGAACTCGGCGGCCTTCCGCTCGCCGTAGTCGTTCGCCATCGCGTAGGCGTGGGCGTCGGCGGAAGCCGTGGCGAACGCCTCGTCGTAGGCGTACGCGTGCCGGTACACCTCCGCCAGCGCCGCGCCGAGCGCCGCCTCCCATTCGTCCGCCCCGACCCGCTCCCCGGCCGCCGCCCGTACGTGCAGCGCCCGCACCGCCTCCTGGGCCCCGGCGTCGTCGCCGCGCCGCACAGCGGCCTCCGCCAGCAGCGGCGCGACGGTGCCCGCGTGCCAGTCGTGGACCACGGAGAAGGGCACGCCCCCGCCGAGGCGCACGAGTTCGCCGTGTATGCGCCGGGCCCACCCGGTGGCCGCGGCGGCGTCCTGGCCGTCGAAGAGCGCACCGACGATCTGCGCGAACCAGGGCGCCGGAGCACCGTCGTACGAGCCGGCCGCGTGGCCTTCTTCGAGCCGGGCGAGGAACTGGTCGAACGTCTCGGGTGCGACCGGGGGAAGAGTCATGCGTCTCTCCTGTATGGGCTGTCGCGGCCGCTGGTGCTCCGGCCTCCGCCAGGGATGATCACCGTAACCCGGCGATCTTCCCTACGGAATGCCGGACGGCCCCTGCCCCTCAGCCCTCGCCCGCGCCGAGTTCGGCGACGGCGGTGAGCAGCCGGTCCACGTCCGAGCGGTCGTTGTAGTGGACGAGACCCGCGCGGACCGCGCCGCCGCTGTCGCGCAGGCCGAGGGCGCCGGTCAGTTCCCAGGCGTAGTTGTGGCCGTGCCATACGTTCACGCGCCGGTACGCGAGGGGTTCGGCGACCTCGCGCGGGGTGCGGCCCGCCACTCGGAAGAAGGCGGTGGCGGTGCGGTGGGCGGGCTTGCCGTACAGGGTGACGTAAGGCAGCTCCTCCAGGCCGTGCAGCAGGGTGCCGAACAGCTCGTGCTCGTAGCGCTCCACCGCCGCCATCGACGCGAGCAGCTTCCCCCGGCGGGAGAGCGACGGGTCGGGCGCGGCGAGCGAGGCCAGGTGGTCCACGGCCGCCGCGAGGCCGGCGAAGTCCGCGTACGCCGGGGTGCCGGTCTCGAAACGGTCCGGCACCCCGTCGGGCGCGGGCAGCAGCTTGTCGGGCCGCAGGGTGTCCAGCAGTTCGGGCGCGGCGACGAGGGCCCCGATGTGCGGCCCGGACCACTTGTAGGCGCTGGTGATATAGAAGTCCGCGCCCATCTCCCGTACGTCGACGGGGCCGTGCGGCGTGGCGTGGACGCCGTCGACGAAGGTCAGCGCCCCGGCCGCGTGCGCCTTGGCGGTGATCGCGGCGACGTCGGGGCGGGTGCCGATGACGTTGCTCGCGGCGGTGACGGCGACCAGCCGGGTGCGCTCGTCGAGCAGCGCGTCGTACTGCTCGGCCGGCAACTCGCCGGTGACCGGGTCCGCTTCGGCCCATCGCACCTCGGCCCCCGCGCGGGCGGCGGCCTGCGCCCAGGGCCGGATGTTGGCGTCGTGGTCGAGACGGGAGAGCACGATCCGGTCGCCGGGCCGCCAGGTGTCGGCGAGGGTCTGCGCGAAGCGGTACACCACCGTCGTGGAGTTCGGCCCGAGCACCACGCCGCCGGGCTCGCCGCCCACCAGGTCGGCCACCGCGCTCCGCGCCTCGGAGACGATCGCCTCCGTGCGGTGACTGGCGGGGAACGGCCCGCCGGCGTTGCCGATGCCGGCCCGGTAGGCGGCGGCGATGGCGTCGATCACGGGCGTCGGCACTTGGGTGCCCGCGGCGCCGTCGAGGTAGGCGTATCCGTCGCGCAGGGCGGGATACATGGCACGTATGGCTGCTGCGTCAAAACCCATGGGGATCAGCCTGACTCCTGCCGTGCCCCCTGGGAAGACCGGCCACTCCGCCCCCGCCCCACCGCCCGGAGGCGCAGGCCGTCGGACAGGGCCCCGGCCCTCAAGCCGCCGCGTGCGCACCCACCGCGCCGGACCCGGCCCGGTCCGCGTCGCTGCCCCGACCACTCCCCGCAGCGCGGTGAATCGGCACCCCCGCCCCTGTCAGCGGGCGGCCCGTGCCCCCCTCCCTGGCCGCGACGATCTCGGCGGCGATGGAGAGGGCGGTCTCCTCCGGCGTGCGGGCGCCGAGGTCGAGGCCGATCGGGGAGTGGAGGCGGGCGAGTTCGGTTTCGGTGACGCCGACCTCGCGGAGCCGGCGGTTGCGGTCCTCGTGGGTGCGGCGGGAGCCCATCGCGCCGACGAAGGCGACCGGCAGCCGCAGGGCCGCCTCCAGCAGGGGCACGTCGAACTTGGCGTCGTGGGTCAGGACGCACAGGACCGTGCGGCTGTCGGTCGCGGTGCGTCCGAGGTAGTGGTGCGGCCACTCGACCACGATGTCGTCGGCCTCGGGGAAGCGGACGCGGGTGGCGAAGACGGGCCGGGCGTCGCACACGGTCACGTGATAGCCGAGGAATTTGCCCGTACGCACGAGGGCCGACGCGAAGTCCACCGCGCCGAAGACGATCATGCGGGGCGGCGGCACGCTCGACTCGACGAGCAGGGTGCGGTCCGGCTCGCAGTGCCGGCCGGCCGTCGAGACGTCGACGGTTCCGGTGCGGCCGGCGGCCAGCAGGGCGCGGGCCTCCGCCGCCGCCGTGCGGGACAGCTCGGCGGGTCCGTCGAGCCCGCCCTCGTACGTAC
>NZ_JBHVHQ010000238.1:0-10278 GCF_042800135.1 Streptomyces sp. NPDC057654
GGGGTGTGGGCATGTGCTCCGCGAGTTCCGGGTGCGTGCTGAGAGGCCGCGCCGTCGCCCCTGCCGGGGCGGGCGCGGCGGGTGGCCGCGCGGGGGGCGGCGGGGGTGGTGGGGACGGGGAGCCCAGCACGCCTCGCGCCTCGGTGCTCAACTGCGCTCCCCCTCGCGAGCGGCCCGCCGTACCGTCCGACGGCCTTGGTGGACCGGCCGGTTCGCATGCGGGGAGCACCCCGCTGACCTGCCGGTCGCCATGTGTGACGCCACTCTACGGGGCGTCGGCCGCCCTGCGCACGGGCCATGCCTCTACCCAGCGGTAAGGGCTTCTGGCAAGCTGCGGCCATGTCCGCCGCGATACCCGCTGCCGTGTCCGCCGTGTCCTCCGCAGCCGCCGACCGGGCCCGGTTCGACCGGGCCACCGCCCATCTCGACGCCCCCGTCGCCATCGTCGATCTTGCCGCCTTCGACGCCAACGCCGCCGATCTGACGCGGCGGGCGCGGGGCAAGCCGATCCGGGTGGCGAGCAAGTCCGTGCGCTGCCGGGCGCTGCTGGAGCGGGTCCTGGCGCGCGACGGGTTCGCCGGGATCATGAGCTACACGCTCGCGGAGTCGCTGTGGCTGGCGCGGTCCGGCTTCGACGACATCCTCCTCGCCTATCCGTCGGCCGACCGTGGGGCGTTCGCGGAACTGGCCGGCGACCCGAAGCTCGCGGGCGCGGTCACGGTGATGGTCGACGATCTCCGCCAGCTCGACCTGATCGACGCCGCACGGTCCGGCGGCGGCGAGGAGATCCGGGTCTGCCTGGAACTGGACACCTCGCTGCGGCTGTTGGGCGGCCGCGTACGGATCGGCGCGCTCCGCTCGCCCCTGCGCACCCCCGCCCAACTGGCCGGTCTGGCCCGCGCGATCGGCCGCCGCCCCGGTTTCCGGCTGGTGGGCCTGATGGCGTACGAGGCCCATGTGGCGGGCGTCGGCGACCGACTGGCCGGGCGGCCGGTGCGGTCGCGGACCATCCGCCTGATGCAGGCCGCCGCCCGCAAGGAGCTGGCCGCGCGCCGGGCCGAGGTCGTACGGGCGGTGCGCGCCGTCGCCCCGGACCTGGAGTTCGTCAACGGCGGCGGCACGGGCAGCGTCCAGCACACGGCCGCGGAGGCCGCGGTCACCGAGGTCGCGGCGGGGTCCGGGCTGTACGTGCCGCGGCTGTTCGACACGTACACGTCCTTCCGGGGCCGCCCGGCCGCGCTGTACGCGCTGCCGGTGGTGCGGCGGCCCGGCGTGGGCGTGGTGACGGTGCTGGGCGGCGGCTACCCGGCGTCGGGCGCCGCGGGCAAGGACCGGCTGCCGGTCCCGTACCTCCCGGCCGGGCTGCGGCTGGACGCGATGGAGGGCGCGGGCGAGGTGCAGACGCCGCTGCTGGGGCAGCCCGCGGACGATCTGCTGGTCGGCGACAAGGTGTGGTTCCGGCACGCGAAGGCCGGCGAGCTGTGCGAGCGCTTCGGGGCGCTGCACCTGATCGACGGGGACCGGATCGTGGAGACGGCCCCCACCTACCGAGGTGAGGGCCGTACGTTCCTGTGACCGCCGGGTCCGTGGAAGGACCCGGCGTCGAGGGGCTCAGAGGTGGGCGTGGTCGTGCTGGTCCGGGACGACCGTGCCGTCCGCGCGCCGGACCGGCCCGCCCGTGCCGTCCGTGTTCACGTACGCCGTGGTCGAGCACGGGTACGTGCCGGACTTGGCCGGCATCGGGTCGATGAACATCGGCTGGGCGACCCAGCGGTGGTCGGCGTCGTCGTACGCCCGGCACATCAGCTCGCCCTGGTTGCGGTTGATGGCCAGGTGCGCGCCGGTCGCGTCGTTCACGAACGTCACGTCGGTGTTCGCGTCGCCGCCGCCCAGCGCGATGCGGTGCGCCGGGTCCTGGAGGCGC
Source organism: Streptomyces sp. NPDC057654 (assembly GCF_042800135.1). NCBI lineage: Bacteria > Bacillati > Actinomycetota > Actinomycetes > Kitasatosporales > Streptomycetaceae > Streptomyces > Streptomyces sp. NPDC057654. The sequence continues at coordinate 1,925 of NZ_JBHVHQ010000238.1, forward strand.
CACGCCTCGGCGCCCTTCTTCTTGAAGATCTCCTGGTTGATCCAGCAGCGCTTGCCGTCCATGAACGGGATCGCGTCGCCGCCGGTGCCCTTGACGTCGCCGCAGGCGCGGATGCCGGTGGTCATCTTGCCGTGGCTGGTGAGGCTGCGGATGCCGATGGTGTGCTTGCGGTCGAGGCCGACGCCGCCGGACCACGCCTGGGCGATGGGCTCGGAGGACGCGGAGACGATGTAGACGTCGAAGCCGGCCGCCTTGAGCGTGCGGATGAGGTCCTTCTGCTGGTCGTAGTAGCGGACGTACCCGGCGATCTTGTGGGTGCCGACCGTCTGCGTGGAGCCGATCGGGGCCGCCAGCGCCTCGCTGCGGGCCTGCTTGGCGTACGAGGTCAGGGCGGCGGGGCGCTGCCCGGCGAACAGCTGCGGGATCCAGGCGTAGGAGGGCACCGTCCGCCGGTGGTTCCACTCGCCGGAGAAGGCGGCCTTGCCGCTCATCGTGCGGGACTCGGCGCGGATCTCCATGATCTCGTCCGTGCACGCGGTGTTCCGGGAGGTGTGCAGCGGCTTCCCGACCGGTACGGACGTGCCGCACGCTCTGGTGAGATCGCGCGCCGCGGCCGGCGTCATCCACTTGCTGGTGGCCCGCCAGCTCGCGGGCCGCAGGATCTTGTCGTGCTTGAGCGCCCAGGCCAGCGTGGCGTCCGTGACGTCGTTCTTGACGACGGTGTTGTCCCAGTCGAACGCGGCGACCGGCCGCGGCCCGCCGTGCCCGGAACACCGGCCGCGCTCGTCGATCATCCGCTGGAGCTTGTGCCGGTTGTCGCCGAACCACGTGAGGTTCTTGTCGAGCTGCGGGCAGTTCGTGTGCGCCGAACGGGCGGCGGCCGCGTTCCCGGGAGCGGCGGCGGGGGCCGGGGCGGCGGTGGCGGGCACCGCGGCGGCGAGTGCCGAGGCGGCGGCGAGCGAGGCGACAAGAGCGTGCTTGGTGCGCATGCGTCCTCCAGGACGTGGGGGGCCAGGACTGACACCGAAAACCAGCCGTTCGGCCGGTTTTCGGTGTTGATCATGGACCTTACATCGGCGTTACGTACGCACCCGCGATTCCGCCGTCGACGAGGAATTCGGCCGCGTTGACGAAGGAGGAGTCGTCGCTGGCGAGGAAGGCGACGGCGGCGGCGATCTCCTCGGGCTCCGCGAAGCGGCCCACGGGGACGTGGACGAGGCGGCGGGCGGCGCGCTCGGGGTCCTTGGCGAACAGTTCCTTCAGCAGCGGGGTGTTGACCGGGCCGGGGCAGAGCGCGTTGACGCGGATGCCCTCGCGGGCGAACTGCACGCCCAGTTCCCGGGACATGGACAGCACGCCGCCCTTGGACGCGGTGTAGCTGATCTGCGAGGTGGCGGCGCCCATCACGGCCACGAAGGAGGCCGTGTTGATGATGGAGCCGCGGCCCTGCTCGCGCATATAGGGGAGCGCGGCCTTGCAGCAGAGATAGACGGAGGTGAGGTTGACCTCCTGGACGCGCTTCCAGGCGTCGAGGCCCGTGGTGAGGATGGAGTCGTCCTCGGGCGGCGAGATGCCCGCGTTGTTGAAGGCGACGTCCACCGAGCCGTACGTGTCGTACGCGGTCTTGAAGACCGCCTCGACCTGCCCGGGGTCGGTGACGTCGACCTTGACGAAGAGGCCGCCGACCTCCTCGGCCGCCGCCTTTCCGCTGCTCTCGTCGATGTCGGCCACGACGACGTTCGCGCCCTCCGAGGCGAGGCGGCGCGCGGTGGCCAGTCCGATGCCGCTGCCGGCTCCGGTGATGACGGCGGTACGGCCCACCAGGCGGCGGCACACGGGACTCTGGTCGCTCACTTGCTTTCCTCCATCGCGGTCACAAGTCGGTCAGGCGTCAGGCGTCGGTGTTCAGGAAGACGTTCTTGGTCTCGGTGAACGCGGCGAGCGCGTCCGGGCCCAGCTCCCGGCCGAGCCCGGACTGCTTGTAGCCGCCGAACGGGGTCGCGTACCGGACGCTGCTGTGCGAGTTGACGGACAGATTGCCCGCCGCGACGGCGCGCGAGACGCGCAGCGCGCGGCCCACGTCGCGGGTCCAGATCGAGCCGGAGAGGCCGTAGTCGGTGGCGTTGGCGAGGCGGACGGCGTCGGCCTCGTCCTCGAAGGGGAGGACCACGGCGACGGGCCCGAAGACCTCCTCGGTCGCCGCCCGGTCCTCCGGCACGCCCTCCAGGACGGTCGCCGGGTACCAGAACCCCTTGCCGCCGGGGGCCTCGCCCCGGATGGCGGCGGGCGCGGACTCGGGTACGTACGCCCGTACGCGCTCCCGGTGCGCGGCCGAGATCAGCGGGCCCATCAAGGTGGCGGCGTCGGCCGGGTCGCCGACGGTGAAGGCGCGGACGGCGGGCTCCAGCAGCTCCATGAAGCGGTCGTAGACGTCGCGCTGGACAAGGATGCGGCTGCGGGCGCAGCAGTCCTGGCCGGTGTTGTCGAGGAAGGAGCCGGGGGCGTCCGCGGCGGCCTGTTCGAGGTCGGCGTCGGCGAAGACGATGTTGGGGCTCTTGCCGCCGAGTTCGAGGGTCACCGGCTTCACCCGCGCGGCGCACTCGGCCATGATCTGCTTGCCGACGGCGGTGGAGCCGGTGAAGACGACCTTGTCGACGCCGGGGTGGCGGACGAGGGCCGAGCCCGCGACGGGCCCGGCGCCCGGCAGGACCTGGAAAAGCCCTTCGGGGAGCCCGGCCTCCAGGGCGAGTTCGGCCAGCCGGAGCGGGGGGAGCGGGGTGGTCTCGGCGGGTTTGAGGAGGACTGCGTTGCCCGCGGCGAGCGCGGGGGCCGTGCCCCAGGCGGCGATGGGCATGGGGAAGTTCCACGGGGCGATGACGGCGATGACGCCGAGCGGCTCGTGGAAGGTGACGTTCAGCCCGCCCGCGACGGGGATCTGGACGCCGGTCAGCCGCTCCGCGCCGCCGGCCGCGTAGTCGAGGAGGTCGCGGACGTTGCCGGCCTCCCAGCGGGCGTTGCCGATGGGGTGGCCGGCCTCCCGGACCTCCAGCCGGGCCAGTTCCTCGGTGTGCGCGTCGACGGCCGCGGCGAAGCGGCGCAGCTGCCGGGCGCGGTCGCCGGGGGCGAGGGCCGCCCACGTGCGCTGGGCGCGCCCGGCCCGTGCGACGGCGGCGTCGACGTCCTCGGCGGTGGAGGCGAGGACGGTGGCGATGACCTCTTCGGTGGCGGGGTTGATGACCTGGTGCTCGTGCACGTCGTCGGGTTTCCTCACATGCGCTCGAAGGAGCGGAACCGCTCCCAGTCCGTCACGGCGGTGTCGTAGGCGTCCTGTTCCACGCGCGCCATGTTGAGGTAGTGCTCGACCACCTCGTCGCCGAAGGCGGCGCGGGCGAGGGGACTGGCGGACCACAGGTCGGCGGCCTCGCGCAGGGTCACGGGGACGTGTTCGGCGTCGCCCGCGTAGGCGTTGCCGGTGCACGCCTCGGGCAGTTCCAGCTCCGCCTCTATACCGTGCAGTCCGGCGGCGATCATGCCGGCGACGGCGAGGTAGGGGTTGACGTCGCCGCCGGGCAGCCGGTTCTCGAAGCGGTGGGCGTGGCCGCGGCCGACGACGCGCAGCGCGCAGGAGCGGTTGTCGGGGCCCCAGGCGACGGCGGTCGGGGCGAAGGAGCCGGGCCGGAACCGCTTGTAGGAGTTGATGTTGGGCGCGTACAGCAGGGTGAATTCGCGGAGCGCGGCGAGCTGTCCGGCGAGGAAGTGCTCCATGGTGCGCGACATGCCGTACGGGCCGTCGTCAGCGGCCATGACGGGCCGTCCGGCCTCGTCGCGGAGCGAGAGGTGGATATGGCAGGAGTTGCCCTCGCGCTCGTCGTACTTGGCCATGAAGGTGAGCGCCCGGCCCTCCTGGGCGGCGATCTCCTTGGCGCCGGTCTTGTAGACGGAGTGCTGGTCGCAGGTGGTCAGGGCCTCGTCGTAACGGAAGGCGATCTCATGCTGGCCGAGGTTGCACTCGCCCTTCGCGGACTCCACGGTCATGCCGGCCGCGCCCATCTCGTTGCGGATGCGGCGCAGCAGGGGCTCGACGCGGCCGGTGCCGAGCACGGAGTAGTCGACGTTGTACTGGTTGGCGGGGTGCATACCGCGGTAGCCGCGGGTCCAGGCGTCGTCGTAGGTGTCGTCGAAGACCATGAACTCCAGCTCGGTGCCCGCGTACGCGCTCCAGGCGCTGCCCGTGCGGTCGAGCCCCGTCTGACGGAGCCGGTCGAGCTGGTGGCGGAGGATCTGCCGGGGCGAGGCGGCGACGGGCGAGCCGTCGTGCCAGAGGAGGTCGGCGGTGACCATGGCGGTCGCCGGGTTCCAGGGGGTGCGGCGCAGGGTGGAGGTGTCGGGGCGCATCGCGAAGTCGCCGTAGCCGCGGTCCCAGGAGGACATGGCGTAGCCGTCGACGGTGTTCATGTCGGCGTCGACGGCGAGGAGGTAGTTGCAGCCCTCGGTGCCGTGTTCCAGCGCGTCGTCGAGGAAGAAGCGGGCGGCGAACCGCTTGCCCTGGAGCCGTCCTTGCATATCGGTGAAGGCGAGGACGACAGTGTCGATCTCCCCGGAGTCGACGAGCCGGCGCAGCTCGTCGACGGGGAGCGGGGGCGTGCGGTCTGCCACGGGATGGCCTCCTGTCTGCGCAACCGGAGTCATAAGGTAGGCCCGTAGACCATTGGTTGGGAAGGGGGCTCGATGGACGGCACAGAGGATCGTCTCGCGGCGGTGCTGCGGCCGGTACGTGCGGGCAACGGCTTCGAGGAGGCGCTGGAGCAGATACTCCAGGTCGTCCGGCTGGGCCTGGTGCCGCACGGCGAACGGCTGCCGGCCGAGCGCGAGCTGGCCGAGCGGCTGCACATCAGCCGGGTGACGCTGCGCGAGGTGCTGAAGGTGCTCGCGGACCAGGGGCTGGTGGAGAGCCGGCGCGGCCGGTACGGCGGCACGTTCGTACGGGCCCGCGCCGGGTCGACGGGCCAGGAGGAGCTGCGGCGGCGGCTGGTGGCGGTGGACGTCGAGGACACGCTGCGGTTCCGGGAGGTGCTGGAGGTGGGCGCGGCCGGGCTGTGCGCGTCCCACGGGCCGGCGCCGGAGCAGGCGGCGCGGCTGCGGTCGGCGCTGGACGCGACGCACGACGCGCCGCTGGCGGACTACCGGCGGCTCGACACGATGCTGCATCTGACGCTGGCGGACGTCTCGGGGTCGGCGACGCTGGCCGCGCAGTACGCGGCGGTCCGGGCGACGGTCAACGACCTGCTGGACTGCATCCCGCTGCTGGTGCGGAACCTGGAGCACTCGCAGCGGCAGCACGCGGCGCTGGTGGAGGCGGTATTGGACGGGGACGCGGACGGCGCGCGCGAGGTGATGCGGGAGCACTGCCGCGGGACGGCGGCGCTGCTGCGGGGGTTTCTCGCGTAAGGGGTTTCTCACGTGAGGCGGCGCGGGTACCCCTCGAAGGATTGCAGGGCGCAAGAGGGTTGCTTTCCGGCCGCCACCACGGCAAAGGTATGGCCTCAAACCTTAACCCTCGCAGGCAGGAGCCGTTCATGCCCGATCGGTCCGAGCGCACGGAGCCCCCCACCGCACCGCCTGCCGCCCGCTCCCACGGCTCCCCCGCCTCCCCGGCCTCTTCCCCCGCGGACGCGTACCTCGAAAAGCGCGCGCTGCGCCGCGGCAACGCCGGGCCGCTGCTGCTGACCGGCCTCGGCGTCGCCTACGTCGTCTCCGGCGACTACTCGGGCTGGAACTTCGGCCTGGCGCAGGGCGGCTTCGGCGGGCTCGCGGCCGCCGCCGTGCTGATGGGCCTGATGTACACCTGCATGGTCTTCTCGCTCGCCGAACTGGCCTCCGTCCTGCCCACCGCGGGCGGCGGCTACGGCTTCGCCCGCCGCGCGCTCGGCCCCTGGGGCGGCTTCCTGACCGGCACCGCGATCCTCATCGAGTACGTGCTCGCGCCCGCCGCCATCTCCATCTTCATCGGCGACTACGTGGAGTCCCTGCACCTGTTCGGCCTCACCTCCGGCTGGCCCGTCTACCTCGCCTGCTTCGCCGTCTTCATCGGCATCCACCTGTGGGGCGTCGGCGAGGCGCTGCGCTTCAGCTTCGTCGTCACCGGCATCGCCGTCGCCGCCCTCCTGGTCTTCGCCGTCGGCGCGTTCACCGACTTCGACGCGGGCCGCCTCACCGACATCCCCGTGCACGCGGACGCCCTGGGCGCGGGCTCCTGGCTGCCGTTCGGGATTCTGGGCATCTGGTCGGCGTTCCCGTTCGGCATGTGGTTCTTCCTGGGCGTCGAGGGCGTGCCGCTGGCCGCCGAGGAGACGCGGGACCCCGCGCGTACGCTGCCGAAGGCGATGGCCACCTCGATCTGCGTGCTGCTGCTCCTCGCGCTGCTCACCTTCCTCGCCTCGACGGGCGCGGGCGGCGCGAACGCCATGAAGGACGCGGGCAATCCGCTGGTCGCCGCCCTCCAGCCGGACGGCCACCCCACCACGCTCAGCCGCATCGTCAACTACGCGGGGCTCGCGGGCCTGGTGGCGTCCTTCTTCTCGCTGATCTACGCCGGTTCGCGGCAGCTCTTCGCGCTCTCGCGGGCCGGCTACCTCCCCCGCTTCCTCTCCCTCACCAGCCGCCGCAAGGCCCCCTATCTGGGGCTGCTGGTGCCCGGCGTCCTCGGCTTCGCGCTGGCCGCGGCGACCGGGGACGGCGCGCGGATGCTCAACGTCGCGGTGTTCGGGGCCACCATCTCGTACGCGCTGATGTCGCTCTCGCACATCGTGCTGCGCCGCCGCGAGCCGGGGCTGACCCGCCCGTACCGCACCCCCGGCGGCATCCTCACCTCCTCCGTCGCCTTCGTGCTGGCGTGTTCGGCGCTGGCGGCGACGTTCCTGGTGGACAAGGACGCGGCGTTCATCGCGCTGGGGGTGTACGCGGTGGCCCTGTGCTATTTCGCCCTCTACTCCCGGCACCGGTTGGTGGCGTCCGCGCCCGAGGAGGAGTTCGCGGCGCTCGCCGCGGCGGAGGCGGAACTGGACCGTACGTGAACCCGTATGTGGAGGACATCCATGACCACCCCCCTGATCGGCATCAGCACGTATCTGGAAGACCCCGTGCGCTGGGGCGTGTGGGAGCTGCCCGCGGCGGTGCTGCCCGTCGGCTACCACCGGCTCGTACAGCGCGCGGGCGGCCTCGCGGCGCTGCTGCCGCCGGACGCCCCGACGGCGGCCGAAGCGGTGGTGGCGCGCCTGGACGGCCTGGTGGTCTCGGGCGGGCCGGACGTGGACCCGCAGCGGTACGGGGCCGAGCGGCGCCCCGAGACCGGCCCGCCCACGCCGGAGCGCGATGCCTGGGAACTCGCCCTGATCCAGGCCGCGTTGGACCGGGGCACGCCGCTGCTGGGCATCTGCCGCGGCCTCCAGCTGCTCAACGTGGCGCTGGGCGGCACGCTCGTACAGCACCTGCCGGACGTGGTCGGGCACGGCGGGCACAGCGGGCCGCCCGGGGTCTTCGCGCGGCACGGCGTGAAGCCGGTGCCCGGCACCCTGCTCGCGGCGGCGCTGCCGGAGGAGGTGTCGGTGCCGACCTTCCACCACCAGGCGGCGGACCGGCTCGGCGCGGGGCTGGTGCCGAGCGCGTACGCGGAGGACGGCACGGTGGAGGCGGTGGAGCTGCCGGGGGCACGGGGCTTCGCGCTGGCCGTGCAGTGGCATCCGGAGGCGGGCGACGACGTCCGGGTGATGTCCGCGCTGGTGCGGGCGGCGGGGTGACGCCCGTAGCGCTGCTGTCGGCCGGGTGACGTCCGTACCGCTGGTGTCGGCCGGGTGACGTCCGTACCGCTGGTGGCGGCGGCCGCGGGCTGATCCACTAGGGGTGGCGGCCGTCTCTTTTCGGCCACCGCCCCCGGGGCACGCGGCCCCCGGGCCCCGGCCCAGCGCGAGGAGGACGCCGTGACGGACCCGGGCACCCCCACCCCGCCCCTACGGCTGATGGACATCGCGACCGGGCTCTGGGCGGCGAAGGCGCTCGCCGTCGCCACCCGGATGGACCTGTTCTCCGACCTCTCCGCCGCCCCCGGCCTGCCGGTCGCCGAGGTGGCCGCCCGGCACGGCATCGCGGAGCGCCCGGCGGAGCTGCTGCTCACGGCCTGCGCCGGGCTGGACCTGCTGGTCCGCGAGGGCGAGGGGTACGCGAACACCCCGGAGGCCGAGACCTATCTCGTACGCGGCCGGCCCGACTACTTCGGCGACCTGCTGCTCTCCCTCGACCGGCGGTACGCGGGCTGGATGCGCCTGGACGAGGCCGTGGCCGGAAACGTCCCCACCAAC
>NZ_JBHVHQ010000239.1:0-10275 GCF_042800135.1 Streptomyces sp. NPDC057654
GCGGCGTCCGACCAGCCCTCCGAGGAACCCTGTAGCAGCCCGGAGGCGTCCGAGGGCTCGCTGCCGGTGCCGCGGCTTGCGGCACCGGCGCCCATACCGCCCATCGGCATCATCGGCATGCCGGCGCCGCCCTGCCGCGCCGCTTCCGGTCCGCCCGGGGCACTGGAGGACAGGCCGGAGTCCAAGTGACTTCCGGTGCTGTCCGGCGACAGGCCATCGGCGGGCAGGCCGTCGCCGGAGCCGTCCAGCCTCAATCCGTCCTCGGGCAGACCGCGCGGCGAGAAGTCCAGCCCCTCGCCGCCGGACGCGGTGCCGCCGCCCACCTGCCCGATGTCGTTCAGCCGCGTCGAACCGCGCCACGGCGCCGAGTCGCCCCGCAGGAGACCGGAGGCATCGGAAGGCCCGCCTCCCGATCCCGCTCCGGCCCCACCAGCCCCGCCTGCGCCCATGCCACCCATCGGCATCATCGGCATACCGGAACCGCCGGCCTGGCCCGTGGCGTTCGTCCCACTGGTCCCCGGCGGCATCGAGGCCGTCTGGGGGCCTGCGGAATCCAGGCCGGTGTCCGGGTGGTACGAGGAGACAGGCTTCCTGTCCGGAGAACCGGCGGACAGACCGGTGCCCGGATACGAAGAGGCAGACTTCCCGCCCGGAGAACCAGCGGACAGACCGGTGCCCGGATACGAAGAGGCAGACTTCCCGCCCGGAGAACCGGTGGACAAGCCGGTGCCCGGGTAGTGGGAGACCCCGCTGAAGTCAGGTGCCTTGATCCCGGAGGTGTTCAGGTTCGGCAGGTTCGCCGACGAGTGCGGGGCGCCATCGCCGGTGCCGGCGCCCGTCCCCGTACCGCCCCCGAGGTTCCCGTTGTCGTGCAGACCGAGGTCGCCCGTGTACGGCTTGGGCGTGAAGTTCGCCTTGGAGCTCGTGGGGGCGTTCCTCGTGGACGTGCCGCCCAGCCCCAGGCCCGGGGGAGAGCTCACCTTCGGCATCGCCATGGCGGGGTTCAGGGCCGCGTCCATGGCCGGGTCGGCGACGCCGGAGCCGGGCATGGTGCTGCCCGGACTGCCCAGGCCGGTGTCCGGGTAGGCAGTGGGACTGAAATCGCCGCTGTCGGGGAGGAGCGGGCTCTTGACGGAGTAGTGGCCGGCCTGCCCGTCGCCGCCCCCGGGCGAGGTGCCGCCGTAGGAGGCGGGGCTGGTGGACTCGTTGGGGGCGTCGGTGCCGCCCAGACCGGTATTCGGGTAAGCGGTGGGGCTGCCGATGTCCGGTGCGCCGGTGCCGAGGCCCGGGAACGAGGTGTGGTCAGGGACATTGCCGGCGCCCGGTCCCCCGCCTGCGCCCAGATCCGGCATCGCCTCCGCATGACCGCTCCGGTACGGGTCCGGCATGTGACCGCCCGCGCCGGGAGGGCTGGTGGGGTTGTAGGGCCTCGGGTTGGGCGAGGTGTACGGCAGCCCCCCCGGCCCGTTGCCCGGCAGGTTCGGCGAGTACCCGCCGTAGGGGTTGTACGGGTTGGGTACGCCTGAGCCGAAGCCGGCATTCGCGGCGCCGCCCGCCCCCGGGTTGTGGGGTGAGGTCGGCTGGACGACGTTGTCCTCAGTGATCTTGTAGTGCGAGCCCAGGACCTTCATGACCTGCGCCATGTCCGAGGACATCATGGAGACGAGCTTGGGTTTGGCGCCGATGTGCACCGAGCCGTTGTCCATCATCAGGCTCGGGTCCTGCGCCAACGCCTGCTGGGCGTAGAAGTGGTCGATGTCCATGATCTTGTTGCCGGCCTCGCGCAGATGTGCCGCGTTGTTCGCCAGCTGCTGCGGGATGTCGTAGTCCCCGGTGGCGCCGCCCGAGAGCGTGTCACCCAGCTTCTGCACCTGCTGGGTCAGAGTGCCCATCACCCCGTGGAGCGCCTGTGCCGCGGCACCCTTCCACGGTCCGTTCTCGCCGGCCAGCGCGTCCGACTGCTCCTTGATGGCCTGGGCACTCTGCTGGATCACCTGTTCCGCGTACCAGAAGGAGTCGGCCGCGTCCTGGACGGTCTGCGGGTCGACCAAGGACTTGGCGTTGACGTTGTTCTCGGGGTGATCCGGGTCCTGGCCGGTGACGGCTTTGACGACCGCTTTCCAACCCCACGTGGAGTAGTCCCCTTGATCATTCCAGTCGTCGGACATACCGCCCCCGCTCCCTTCCTCCCCCGAACATCGATGACGCGGCCCCTTGCCGCCGCGCGTGGCCCGCGCACCGCGGCACGGCACCCGGCCTCAGCGGATCAGAATCCGGGCAGTCCGGCCTGTTCGCCGCTCTGCGCGGGCACCTGCGGAACCTGCTCCGTCCGCATGCGGTACTGCGGGGTATCCCCCGTCGGCACAGTCTCACTGCGGTACGACACGTCCTGTCTCGGCGCCTCGTTCCCCATTCCGGACAGATCCAACGCCGGGTGCTGATGCGATACCTGCGACTGCGGCATCTCCTGCGGCTGATCCGTGGGAGCCACCCGTATCCGCGGCATCGCCGGCTCCGCACGCCTCAACTGGACCGACTCCGACCCCTCCGGCGCATCCTCCGGCGGATCCATGGGAGCCACCCGCGTCAGCAGCCTCGCCGGCTTCAGACGCCTCAACTGAACCGACTCCGACCCCTCCGGCACATCCTCCGGCCGATCCGTGGAAGTCGCCGGCACAGCCCGCGTCAACGTCCTCCACTGCGACTGCGGGACCGTCGCCGGGTCGGCCGGGGCCGGCGCCCCGGGGGGAGAGCCGTACGGCGACATGCCGGGCATGGCCGGGGAGGTCACCCCGCCTGTAATCCCAGGGACCACCCCGCCGTACGCCGGCGCGGCCGGCATCCCCGGCGACTGAAGCGGCGTGCCCAGTCGGTTCTGACTCGGAATCAGCGGGTCGGACGGGCCGCCGCCGCTGCCGGTCACCGGGTTCGAGAAGGAGACGTCGGGGACCCGGTCGATAGTGACTTTGTAGTGCCCCGCGAGGGTGATGAGCACCTGGCGCATGTCGCTGTCCATCATCGGGGGAATGGCCTTGACCTGGCTCACCGCGATCTGGCCGTTGTCCATGACGATGTCATCGGAGAACTTGCCACGGTGGTCGTTGTAGTAGTCGACGGCTTGCTGCGCGTACCAGTTGTCGATGTCCATCAACTTATTGATCGCGTCCCGCAGATGCTGACTGTTGTCCGCCAGTTGCTGGGGGACGTTGTTGTCGCCGGTGATGCCGCCGGTCAGCACGTCGGTCAGGTTCGAGACCTGCTGGGACAGGTTCTTCATCACGCCGTAGAAGCTCTGGGCCGCCGCCCCCTGCCATGAACCGTTCTCACCCGCCAGGGATTCGGTCTGGGCGTCGAGATTGTCACCGGCCTCCTTCAGCACCTGCCCCGTGTACCACAGGGCGTCGGCGGCGTCCTGCATCGACTGGGGGCTGGAGGTCAGGCTGCCGTTCACGCTGGTGTCGTCGGGGTCATACCCGGTGACGTGCGCCATGACCTGCTTCCAAGTCCAACTGCTGTAGTCACCGGTGCTGTCGAAGTTCGAGTCGGGGTCCGTCTCGGAGCCCGTCTCGGAGCCCGTCTCGGAGCCCGAGCCCGTGGTCGTCTCGGAGCCCGAGCCAGTGGTCGTCTCGGAGCCCGAGCCAGTGGTCGTCTCGGAGCCGGGGACAGTGGTCGTCTCGGAGCCGGGGACAGTGGTTGTGGTCGTCGTGGTCGGGGCCGTCGACCCGTAACCCGTGTCATAACCGCCCGTGCCATTACCCGAGCCATAACCCGACCCATAACCAGCCGGAGGCACCGACTCATAACCGGCGTCCGTCCCATAGGTGCCCGAGCCGAGAGTGCCGCCATAGACGCCGGGAGTGCCGCCGTAGACGCTGGGGTCCAGACCGTAGGAACCGGTTCCGTATCCGTTGGTGTAGTCCTCCGGAACGATCTCGGTGCCGCCCAGGGGATACTGGGCCTCGCCCCCGTAGCCCGCCGGGACGGGCTCGTAGGTGTACCCGCCGTCGCCGCCGGTGTTGTAAGAGGTACTGTTCTCGGTCATTGCTGGTAGACCCTTCGCCCCGTGCTCACAAGGCGCACCACCCACCCTGGGCGTTGCGTCTTCCCCGTCTCCCTCGGCCCCTTCTTCCCCTTCTTCCTGTTCTTCCTCTTCCTTCCGAGCCCCCCGTCACGTCCCGGGGCGTTCGTACTTCCGGTTCCCGGCGAGCTGCCGCGACCAACCGCAAGACCGCGTGGCCCGGGGTGCTACCGGACCATCGCGGTCTTGGCGTTCTCATCCGCTCCGGCAGTGGCACCCGAACCGGGCCGGCCATCATGACGGCCGTCGTGACGCCTACGCAGTGGTGCTGCCCGACGTCGGCGGCGAGTCGGCCCCAGCGGTCTGCCCCACCGCCGCGCTGTGCTGCTGGAAGCTCTGGAGATCGGACTGCGCCAACTGCATGAGCTGATGCAGCTCGGAGCCCGCCTTTTCGTTGACCTCTTCCATTGTCGAGTACCTGTTCGCCAACGTCCGGATCTTGTCGGCGACGTCCATCAGGGCCTGGCGCAGGTCGTGCATCGACACGGCAAGGCCGTCCTGCAGCCCCCCGCCGCCGTCACCGCCGCTGATCTTCGCTTTCAGCGCGGTCGCCTCGGTGAAGGTACCGGGCGCGATCGGCTGCAGGTTGACCACACGCTCTCGGGCCGACCCGACCGCCTCCGCGATGGTTTCCAAGTTGTCGGCGAACTGCTTGAGCGCCCTGGTGTCGACGGAGACATCGCCACCCGCATCGGAGGAAATCGCCGGGACCGTCGGCATCCCCGGAATCGCCTGGCCGGTGTCGACCGTGCCCGTACTGGAGTCCGAGTAACCGCCGCCGCCGTAATGCTGCGGGTCACCGGACGACGAACTTGACGAACCGGACGACGAATTGTTGTTCATGCCGTAGTTCGTGTCACCGGGACTGACCACCGCGCGTCATCTCCCCATTATCCGAGCCGAGTTGCTCACGGATATCGCTCACTGATCCCAGAGGTTGACGCCGTACTTCTCGCCGCTGGTGTAGGACTCGCCAATGTTGCCGAGCGACCGGGTGGCCTGTACCGACTGCTGCTGCATGGCCGCGGCGGCCGCGTCCCACTTGGCCTTCGCCACGTCATACGCCTGGCGGGCGTCGCTGGACCACTGGGCGAGGTTTTGCTTCGCGCCGTCGTCCAGATCGGCCAGCGTCTGCTGGATCTGCTTGGAGATGGCGGCCATCTCGCCGCCCACGAACTCCATCTGCTGAAGGCTTACCTGGTAAGTCGTCATATCGCCCTCTCTTGGCAGGTATCCGGCGCCCGTCGCCGGACCGTCGACGGAAATGGCGCGGAACGGAGTGTCCGCGCGAACGTGGTTCAGAATCCGGGCAGTCCGGCGCCAATCGCGCTGTTCAGCGTGGACGCCTCGTCCTGGGTGGTGCTGTGGACGTTCTGGTAGCTGCCGGTGTTGGCGGCGAGCTTGTCGGTGACGGCCTGGAGCTGCTGCTTGACGATGTTGCAGTTCTCCAGCCACTGGTTCAGGGCGTTGGTGAACGACCTGGCCGCATCACCGGTCCAGCCGCCCTCCAGAGTGGCGGCCTGCTCCTGCATATTGCTGTAGGACTGCGAGGTCTCGCTCAGGGCATTCTCGAAGTGCGGCTGCGCCGCCCGCATTCCCGTGATATCGACATTCTGCTGCCCGTTGCCGGCCATGGGCTGTCCCTCCGCTCGGGTCATTCCGTCGTGCCATCAACCGTGGCACCGTGCGCTTTCCATTCTTCCGCGGGCCCCCGCCCGCGAAGAACCGCGAGCGACGGTTATTGCCTGCGGATACAGGCCCTGTTGTCTAGTTGTGCGAAACCGCGGCCGGTTCTGGGACCGTGCGCCTCGTGGTCCGCGCCCTTTCCGCGATGCGATCCGCGAGCCGGTGGGCGCCGCGCGCCCCGTCGCTGGGCATCTGGCCGGCGATACGCCCGCTCAGCGCGGTGTGCGTCGCCTCGTCGACGGTGTGGCCGCGGGCGGCGAGCCGCCGGCACATCAGCTCGGCCAGCTCCTCCGCCGTGTAGTCGGGAAAGCGCACGTACTCGGAGAAGCACCGTGCCACGTCAGGCTGTTCGTTCAACGCCTCGCCGAGCCTGGTGTGGGTGCCGCGCAGCACCAGCACGGTCTGCGGGTTGCGGACCGCCGATCCGACCAGGGCCTCCCACACCGCGCCGCGCTCCGCCCGGGGCCGCGCGGCGAAGGCCGCGTCGAGTTCGAGGTCCAGCACGCCGCCGTCCGCCTCGCCGAACAGCCAGGCCGCGAAGGCCCGGACCTCCTCCGGGCGCCCGGCGTGCACCTGCGACAACGCCACCCGGTGTGACGCGCCGTTGCGCAATACCCCGGTCTCGGCGAGGCACTTCGCGTACAGCGTGGCCACCGCCCGGCGTCCGCTGCCCTGTTCCCCGGCGAGCACGACGTTCGCCGCCGGGGCCGGCGTCTCGCCCCGCTGTACCGAGGACACCAGCTCGTTGGTGCGCCTGAGCAGGACCGTGCGCACGTCGCGCAGGCCGCACAGCGCGGCCAGCCGCCGCATGGCGGGCGGCGGTTCGGCCGGAGCCTTGGGGGCGGTCACCGGGGCCTGCGCGAGTTCCGGACCGGGCGCCGGCGACTGGGCGTGGGGGACGTCCTGAGGCGGCTCCGGCTGAGGCTGCCCCTTCCCTTCGTCCTCAAGTTCCGGCAGCCGGCCGACGTCCTCGGCCACCAGCCGGTTCAGCGTCTCGTCGTCACCGGAGGAGGTGGCCAGCCGGGACGCCTGGTTGCTGATCATGGTCTCGAAGATCGACCGGGCGACACGGCCGTTACCGAATGTGGGCCCCTTGGGGATGTCCACGAAGTACCTGGTCAGGGCCTCAAGTCCGGAATCCTCAAGCTCGTAGTAGTGCTTGGCGCACAGGCCCTGCACGATGGTGACGAGCTCGTCGACCTCGTAGTTGGGGAACTCCACGGTGCGGGCGAAGCGGGAGGCCATGCCGGGGTTGGACTCCAGGAACTGCTCCATCTGCTCGGAGTATCCGGCCACGATCACCACGAGCTCGTCGCGGTGGTCCTCCATGAGCTTCATCAGCGTCTCGACGGCCTCCTGGCCGAAGTCCGGTCCGCTGCCGCCCGACTGGTTGGTGAGGGTGTACGCCTCGTCGATGAAGAGGACGCCGCCGAGCGCCTTCTCAAAGACCTCGGCGGTCTTGATCGCCGTACCGCCGATGATCTGTGCGACCAGCCCCGACCGGGAGACCTCGACAATGTGGCCCTGTCCGAGGATGCCGAGTTCGGCGAGGACCGCGCCGTAGAGCCGGGCGACGGTGGTCTTGCCGGTGCCGGGCGGACCGGCGAAGACGAGGTGGCGGCTCATGGGCGGCATCGGCAGGCCCATCTCCAGCCGCCGCTGGGCCATCTTGTTGACGTTGATCAGGCCGGTGACCTCGCGCTTGACGCTGTCCAGGCCGACCAGGGCCTCAAGCTCGGCCAGCGGCCCGTTGCCCGTTCCCGCGGCGGTGCGCTCCTCCCTGCCGGGCCGGGCGCCGTCCTTCTTGTCGCGCACGCCGGCGCCCGCCCCGGCCCAGGCCGGTTCGCCCGCCGCCTGCTTGGGCCGCTGTTCCTCCTCGTCGCCGCGCAGGCGGTTGAAGCCGGTGCCGCCGTTGTCGGTGACCTCGCAGCGCTGGACGGTGACGGGTTCCTCGGAGTTGCTGCGGACGCCGTCGCCGACGTTGCCGGTGATGATGCAGTCGCTGATGTCGGCCCGGCCGGACGCCTGGACGTTGACGCCGTTGCCGCCCGCGTCGTGCACCCGGCAGCCGGTCGCGGTGAGCGCGCCGCCGCCCAGGACCCGCGCGCCGTCGCCGGCGGAGCCGGTCAGTTCGCTGCCACGCAGCACGGCCTCGCCGTCCGTCCCCACCAGCACGCCGGCGCCGTCGACGGTGGAGGAATCCACCTCGGCGCGCGCCCCGCCGGATACCGCGACGCCCCACTCGCCCGCCGCGCGCAGCCGGACGTCCTCGAACACGGCGGTGGCGTTCTCGGACAGTTCGACGCCGACGCCGTGGTCGATGGCGAGGTCCGCGTGGCGCAGCTCGACGCGGGAGGAACCCGACACCCGCAGCCCGGCGCAGTCCTCCGTGACCGACAGGTCCCGGAACTCGGCGCGGGACTCGCCGCGAAGCTGGAGCGTGGTCCGCTTGGCGCACTGCACGCGCAGCCTGTGGAACTCCGCCTGGCCGGCCTCCTCGATGAGGATGGCCATCGGTGCGCCGCTGATCAGGCAGTCCTCCAGCCGGGGGGCGGAGCCCCCGGTGGACTGGAGGCCGCTGACCTTCGCCGAGGTGAGGTGGCAGCCGCGCAGCAGCGGGGCGGCTCCCCCGCCGACGTGCACAGACTGTTCGCCCGACCCGCTCAGGGTGCAGTCGGTGAGGGTGGTGAGGCCGGTGCTGGTCAGATAGGCGTCGAGGCTGGCGGACTCGGTGACGGTGACCCGCATGAGTTCGGCCCTGGCCTGCTGCTCCACCACGAGGGCCGGCTTCTGGCTGCCGGTCACGGTGGTGGTCTCGACGGTGACGCCGCCCTGTCCGTTCACGCAGATGCCGTTGCCGCCGACGCGCTCCAGTACGCAGTCGCGGACCGTCAGACGGCCCTTGTCGGCGACGACGACGGCGGAGGAGCCGAGGTCGGTGACGGTGGTGCCTTCCACGGTGTTGTCGCTGTCGGCGGTCACCACGATGCCGGCGCCGCCGGGGTTGGTCAGCCGGCAGTTCCGCGCCGCGAGGTGCCCGGCCTGCCAGCACAGCAGCGCGGCCCAGGCATGGTCGCCGGTCACCGTGCAGCCGTCGAGCTCCGCCTGGCCGCGGCGTACGTCCAGCACGGCCGCGTTGGCGTCGGAGCCGCCGAGGGTGAGTCCGGTGAGCCGCACCGCGTCGGCGTCCACCACGACCGTGCTGCCGACCGGTGACTCCAGCCGCACGGTGCCCGGATCGCCTTCGGCGGAGAGCGTCACCGCCCGGTTGAGGGTGAGCGCCTCGGTGTAGGTGCCCGGCGCGATGGCGATGAGGGCGCCCTCGCCCGCCGCCGCCAGCGCCTGGGAGACCGTTCGGTAGGCGCCGCTCCGGGTCGCTGAGACCTTCAAGACCTGACGGTTCACTGGTTCCGCCCTCTCCGCGGCGCTGTGTTCGAGGCAGCGGGCGGCCGCGGCCCGGCTGTCCTGCCCGGGTGGGACTGCACCAGCCCGGGAGCGGAACGGAAGGCGTCCGCGTACTCGTCGGGGAGCGGATCGCCCACCGGGGTCCCGGTGTCCGACTCGGCCTGCTTCCACAGGGCGTGGAGCTGGTCGAGGCCGGTCAGGGCGATCTCATCGAGCGGAACGCGCTCTTCGCACAGGTTCCCGGCCTCGTCGACCTCGGGTGCGGCCAGCTCTCGCAACAGCACGGCGGGGCGGTCGCCGGCCACCACGCGCAGTACCTTGAACCGGGTGCCGGGCGTGAACACCAGGCGGTCGGGGACTTCCGGCGCCAGCAGCCCGGTCCGCCGGGCCGTCAGTGACCAGAGCACGATGTCGGTGTTGCCGCTCAGGCCCCTGCGGACGGAGGACAGGGCGGACAGGAACGAGTACTCCGTGACCGGCTTTCCCTCCTCGTACCAGGCGCGTTCGGCGTCGCTGAGCGTGGCCCGCAGGAGCGCGCCGCCCCGGTAGGACGGCAGCCGGCGCATACCGGCCGTGGCGCAGCGCGCGAGGGGCACGTGCGGTCCGGAACTGGCGGACCGGATGGCCGCGTCGATGTCCGGGGTGGAACCGGAGAGGTACAGCCGCATGGCCGCGAGGTCGGTGAGCGCCTCGCCGGCGGAGCCGGGCGGGCCGCCGGCCAGTCCGGGCGACTGCGAGAGCACGCGGGCGACCACGGCCGCCGCGTTGTCGTACCGGCCGCCGAGGCTGCGGCGCACCCAGTCGCGTTCCTTCTCGACCCCCTTCGGGGACGGCCGGACGCTCGCGGCGGCCGAGGGCACGGGCTGGGCCCGGACCGTGCCCGGCTCCGCGTCGGCGAGCGGTGGCGGCGCGGGCACGACGGCGTCCCGTACCGGTCCCGGGTCCGCGACGGGCGGTGTCGGCCCGGCGGCCGGCGCCGGTTCGGGCATCGGGGGCGGCTGCGGGGCCGGTGGCGGTGTGTCGTCCCGGTCGGGGGCGGGCGGCGTCGGCGCGGAGGGCCGCTGTGAGGGCGCGGACTCCAGGCGGATGCTGGGCATGCTCGGCCC
>NZ_JBHVHQ010000240.1:0-10266 GCF_042800135.1 Streptomyces sp. NPDC057654
GGGCGGGCTGGCGGCGATCGGCATCGGGCTGGCGCTGATCGCCGCCGGGATCTTCCTGTGGTGCGCGCCCGGCGCGCGGCACTATGTGAGCGTCAACGCGCTGATCCTGTCGGTGCTCTCCTTCGCCGCGACGAACCTGGGCGGGTTCCTCGTCGGGATGGGGCTGGGGATCGCGGGCAGCGCGATGGGGTTCGGCTGGACGCCCGTGAGACCGCCCGCGACCTCGCCCGCGACCGCGGCCGGGCGGGAAGGAGAGGGCGAGGAGCCGACCGCGCGGCTGCCGGCGGTGCGGGACGATCCGGGGTCCAGGAAACTGGCGGCCGTGCTGCCCGTGGTGCTGCTGGCCGCGGTCGCCTCGCCGCCGGACCGCGGCGCCGAAGCGGCGGAAGGGGTTCCGGCGGCGGCGCGCGCGCCGACCGTCACCACCTCGCTGTTCGCGCCGAACGGCTTCCTCCTCGCCGGAGTCACCGAGGTGCCCACCGCCGACGGCCCGGTGAAGGCCATGGTGCTCAAGATGCGGGCCGCCTCCCTCACCGACTACCGGCTGACCACCCGCGACGGCGGCCCCGAACTGGCCCTGGGGGCGCGGAAACTGGACCTCAGCGGGAACGTCACGCTCTACCTCACCAAGTTCAGCGGGTGCCTGGAGGGCCTCCTCTGCCTCACCTTCACCCCCGACCAGCTGCCCGTGCCGCCCGTCGTGCCGCCGTTCGTCTTCATGACGAACGTGGACGCCGAGCAGGCGCTGGTCACCTCGGACCTCATCGTCGCCGACGGACTGACCCTGCGGACGCCGGGCGGCGGGGGCCCCGCCGAGTCGTAACCCGTCATGCCGCGATACCCGTCATGACCGCGATCCGGGCCACGCGACTCCGCGCCTTCGCCATCGGGGCAGCCACGGGGACGCGGCGGCCGGGGCGTACGGGCTGCCGTTCCGCGGCGCGGTGCTCGGTTCGGCCGTCATGCGGCTGCCCGTCGCGTCCGGCGGGCACGCGCCCCACCGCTCCCCCACCGGCTGCCCGGCCGCCCCCGGCGCGTGGTCGCGGAGCCCCTCCGACCGGTGGCAGCGCTACGCTGAGCAGGGCAAAGGCCCGTACGGGCCACCCCCCGCGAAGAGGAGCCGCCGCCCATGTCCGTCACCCTCGATACGGCCTTCTTCCGCCGCTTCCTCGCCCGCGCCACGCAGGTCTTCGTGGCCGAGGCCCCGCACCTGACCGACCTCGACGCCGCCATCGGCGACGCCGACCACGGCGCCAACCTCAAGCGCGGCTTCACCTCGTCCGCGCGCGTCGTCGCCGATGAGGCGCCCGCCACGCCGGGGGCGCTGCTGACCGCCGTCGGCATGCACCTGACCAACACGGTCGGCGGCGCGTCCGGGCCGCTGTACGGGACCGTGCTGCGCCGCACGGGCAAGGTGCTCGGCGAGGACGCCGTCGTCGAGCCGCAGGCGCTCGGCAAGGCGCTGACCGCCGCGGTCGCCAGCGTGCGGCGGCTGGGCGACTCCGCGCCCGGCGACGCCACGATGGTCGACGCGCTGGCCCCGGCGGCCGAGGCGTACACGTCCGCCCTGGAGAGCGGCGGCGACGTCACGGCGGCGCTGGACGCGGCGGCACGGGCCGCGTGCGAGGGGGCCGAGTCCACGGTGCCGCTCCAGGCGCGGCGCGGCCGGGCCAGCTACCTCGGCGAACGCAGCATCGGCCACGAGGACCCCGGGGCCGCTTCGACGGCGATGCTGATCACCGCGCTGTACGAGGCCACGGACACCGGGCTGCCGGAGCTGTACGAGGCCGCGGAGGGCGAGGCGGCGGCCGAGGAGAAGACGGGCGCCGCGCCCGTAGCGGACAGCGCGCGGCCGGAGAAGAAGGCGGAGAAGGAGAAGGACGCGCGCGTCGGTATCGTGCTCGTCTCGCACAGCCGCGATGTCGCCGCCTCGACGGCCGAACTCGCGAAGGCCCTCGTCGGCACCGGCGACCCGGCGCCCGTGGCCGCGGCGGGCGGCCTGCCCGACGGTTCCATCGGCACCAGCGCGGAGCTGATCCGACAGGCGATCAAGGACGTGGACGGCGGGAAGGGCGTCGTGGTGCTCTGCGACATGGGCAGCGCCGTCCTGACGGTCAAGGAGATCCTGAACGCCCCCGCTGAGGACGGCGTGCCCAAGGACCTGCGCATCGCGGACGCGCCGTTCGTGGAGGGCGCGGTGGCGGCCCTGGTGACGGCCTCGGTCGGAGGCGACGCGGACATGGTCATCTCGGCCACGGACGACGCCCGGAGCTACCGGAAGGTCTGAGCGTCGGTAAGGGGCGGACTCCATGGGCTCCCGCCCCTTACCGACATCATCTCTTCGAGCCCCTTCAGCCGCCGAAGAGTTCGAACGTCACCGCGGGCCGGCCGCCGAAGCGGGGCGCCGCGGCCGCCATGTTCCCCTCCAGGAACGAGCGGCAGTAGCGCTCCGGCTCCTCGTCGGTGAGGGCCTCGATGTACGTGCGGTGGGCCAGCAGCGACGCGACGGCCCGGTCGACGCCCGCGGTCGCGTCCACGGCGTGGGTGGGCTGAGGAGAGCCCGCGACGGCGACGTAGCGGACGCCGTTCCACGGGGCCAGGCCGTCCGCGACGAGCTCGGGGAAGATCCAGCGGTTCCCGGCGTCGGCGACGGCGTCCAGCACGGCCCGGCCGACGGCCCGGTGGTCGGGGGTGTTCCAGGAGGTGCCGCCCCAGGTGTCGTGGTGGTTGAGGGTCAGTACGAGCTCCGGGCGGTGCGCGCGGATGGCGGCGGCGAAGTCGCGGCGCAGCGCGGTGCCGTATTCGATGACGCCGTCCCGGTGGCCGAGGAACTCCACGCTGCGCACCCCCACCGCCGCGGCGCTCGCGTGCTGCTCCCGCTGCCGCAGCGGCCCGGCCTCGGCCGGGTCCATGCTGTCGATGCCCGCCTCGCCGACGGTGGCCAGCAGATAGGAGAACTCGCGGCCGCCGTCGATCCAGGTGGCGATGGCCGCTGATGCCCCGTATTCGAGGTCGTCGGGGTGGGCGACGATCGCCAGGGCGCGCTGCCAGTCGTCGGGCATCTCTGCGAGCGTCTCGGCGAGCGGCGGTCCGTCGTTCCGGTCGGTGTCCGTAGCGGCCATCTCCGCTTCCCTTTCGTCCGTTCCATTCCTTCAGTTCTTCGATGCGCCGTTCTTCGTTGCGCGGTGCTTCGATGCGCGGTGCTTCTTTGCACCGTGCTTCTTCGCGCCGTTCTTCGATTCGCGTGGGTTGCAGGCTATGTCCGGCTTCTTCGCGGCGCACGGGAACCGTACGGCCCCGCCGTCCGACTACCTGGTCCGGGCCCGCAGCGGCGGGCCCGCGCGTATGCCGAGTTCCTGGAGTGTTTGTGATGCGCCCTCGTGTGTGGTGCGGTGTGCTGGGCCTGCTGGCCCTGTCGGCGACGGCCTGCGGCAGCGGCGGGGCCCCGAAGGCGGACGGCGCGAAGGCGTCGGGATCCACCGCCGGTTTCCCCGTGAGCGTCGCCGACTGCGAGGGGGCGAAGACCACGTTCGACTCCGCGCCGCGGCGGATCGTGACGAGCAACGCGTCGGCCCTGGAGACCCTGCTGTGGCTCGGCGCGGGCGACCGGGTCGCCGGTACGGGGTTCCCGCCCGGCAAGGGCACGATGCCCGCCGAACTGGCCGCGCGGGCGGCGAAGGTGCCAGTGCTGGGGAAGACGGTGATCCCCAAGGAGAAGCTGCTCGGTTCCGGCGCGGACCTCTATATCGACTCGTTCTCGTCGATGAAGAACATGAGCGGCGCGGGCGACGCCCCGACGCCGGGCGAGTTCGCGGCCGCGGGCATCAAGCACGTCTTTCTGCGCTCGTCGGCGTGCGCCGCCGCGCAGAAGGGGCCGCGCACGGACCTGTCGGGGGTGACGGCCGACATCGAGGAGCTGGGGAAGGTCACCGGGACCTCGCGGCGCGCCGCCGAGCTCGTCACCGGGATGCGCAAGAAGACGGACGCGGTGCGCGACGCGCTCAAGGACGTACCGCGGGACAAGCGCCCCTCGTACTTCTACTTCGACTTCGACGCCGGGACCAAGCAGCCGCTGGCCGTGTGCCGCAAGCAGGTGGCCAACGCCGTGATCACACAGGCGGGGGCGCGCAATGTCTTCGGCGACTGCGACGGGGACTTCAAGCCGGTCGGCTGGGAGGACGTGGTCGCGAAGAACCCGGACTGGATCCAGCTCGGCGTGCACAACCGGGGCAGCGAGGCGGCGAACGAGAAGGCGTTCGACCAGGCCGCGGAGTTCCTGCGCACCTTCCCCGCGACGAAGGGCCTCACGGCCGTCAAGGAGAACCGCTTCCTGCGCATCGGCGCGGAGCGCACCACCATCGGCGGGGTGCGCAGCGCCGACACGGTGCGGGACATCGCGCACACGATCCACCCGGACCGGGTGAAGTAGATGGCGGCGACCGCCGTGCTCTCCGGGGAGCAGCGGGAGAGCGGCGTACGGACCGTACGGGCCGGCTGGGCCGGAGCGGGGCTGGCCGCGGCGCTGGTCGTCGCGCTCGTCGCCTCGGTGAGTCTGGGGTCGACTCCGGTGCCGCTGGACGAGGTGTGGTCGGCGGTGGCGCGCGGAGTGACCGGGCGCGACCCGGTGCCCGGCACCCAGGACCTGATCGTGTGGCAGCTGCGGCTGCCGCGGGCCCTGCTGGCGGCGCTGGTGGGGGCGGGGCTGGGCCTGGTGGGTACGGCCGTGCAGGCGCTCGTGCGCAATCCGCTGGCCGACCCGTATCTGCTGGGCATCTCCAGCGGCGCGTCGCTGGGCGCGGTCGCGGCGATCGTGCTCGGGGCGGGCGCGGGCGGCGCGCTCGGGCTCGGGCTGTCCTCGGCGGCGTTCGCCGGGGCGCTGGCGGCGTTCGCCCTGGTGTGGGCGATGGCGCGGCGCGGCGGCGGGTTCTCGCCGCTGCGGCTGGTGCTGGCAGGCGTCGGCATCGGGCAGTTCCTGTCGGGGTTCACCAGCTATCTGGTGCTCCAGGCCGGCGACGAGCAGCAGACGCGCGGCGTCCTGTTCTGGCTGATGGGCTCACTGGGCGGCGCCCAGTGGGCGACCCTCGTGCTGCCCGCCGTGGCCGTGCCGCTGGGGCTCGCGGCGCTGCTGGGGCGGGCCCGCGCGCTCAACGCCCTGCTGATGGGCGACGAGACGGCGGCCGGCCTCGGCGTGGACGTGACGCGGCTGCGGCGCGAGCTGTTCGTGGTGACGAGCGTGCTGACCGGCGTGCTGGTGTCGGTGTCCGGGGCGATCGGCTTCGTGGGGCTGATGGTGCCGCACGCCTGCCGGATGGTGGTGGGCGGCGACCACCGGCGGCTGCTGCCGGTCTCCGCGCTGTTCGGCGCGGTGCTGCTGGTGGTGGTCGACCTGGTGGCCCGTACCGCCCTGTCCGACCAGGAGCTGCCGGTGGGCGTGGTCACGGCGATGGTCGGCGCGCCCACGTTGCTGTATCTGCTGGACCGGCGACTGGAGCGGTCGTGAAGCAGGCGAGACGGAGCGGTCATCAGGTGGGAACGGGCATGAGTCGGAAACGGGCATGAGGCGGGAACGGGCATGAGGCGGGAACAGGTATGAGGCGGGAACGGGCATGAGGCGGGAACAGGTATGAGGCGGGAACGGGCATGAGGATCGCGGTCGAGGACCTGGACGTGTCGCTGTCCGGTCGCAAGGTGGTCTCCGGAGTCAGTCTCCTCGCCGCCGAGGGGGAGATCGCGGGGCTGGTGGGACCGAACGGCAGCGGCAAGTCGACCGTGCTGCGCACCGTGTACCGGCATCTCGCGCCGCAGGCCGGGCGGGTGCTGCTGGACGGTACGGACCTGCGCTCGCTGTCGTCGACGGAATCCGCCCGGCGGATCGCCGCGCTCCCCCAGGAGCGCGGCGGCGACTTCGAGCTGACGGTCCGCGAGGTGGTCGCGATGGGCCGTACGCCCTACAAGCGGGCGTTCGCGGCGGAGGACCGGGCCGACGCGGACGCCGTGGCCGCGGCGCTGGAGCGGGTGGGGATGGCCAAGGCGGTCCGGCGGCGGTTCTCCGCGCTGTCGGGCGGCGAGCGGCAGCGGGTGCTGCTGGCGCGGGCCCTCGCCCAGGACCCCCGGGTGCTGGTCCTGGACGAGCCGACCAACCACCTCGACGTACGGCACCAGGTGGAGCTGCTCACGCTGCTGCGCGATCAGGGCCGTACGACGCTGATCGCGCTGCACGACCTCAACGCGGCGGCGTCCGTGTGCGACCGGCTGCACGTGCTGTGCGGCGGCACGGTGCTGGCGTCCGGCCCGCCCCGCGACGTCCTCACGCCGGAGCTCCTGGCCGAGGTGTTCGGGGTACGGGCGGCGGTGGTGGACCACCCGCTGACCGGGGACCCGCTGATCGCCTTCGACCACAGGGCGGTGGCAGCGGCCTGAGGGGCCGCCGCGCCGCGGGCTACTCCGCGTAGTGGCTGGGGCGGCCGTCCCGGAGGACGAGCCGTCCCCGCCGCTCCGCGTCCGCGCGCCGCAGCAACTCGGCGCTCCCGTCCCGGCGTCGCAGGACGGTGGCGTGCCAGGGCGTGGCCCAGGCGTCGGCGGATTCGAGGAGGCGGATGCCGAACTTGGCCGCGTCCGGCCGCTGCGGATGGATCGACAGCCGTACGGACCGGGGGTGCCAGTCGGCGATGAGGTCGCCCCAGGCACGGCTGCGGGCGATGACGCCGTACGCGCGGGCCCGGCAGTCGCGTTGGAGCGCGGACCGGCTGCCGGTGTGGCCGATGGTGTCCTCGACGAGGAAGCGCGTGATGCCCCGGTAGAGGCGGGTCGTCTCCTCGTCGGTGCGGGTCAGGGCCCGCAGGTCGGCGAGGTCCGGCGCGTACTCCTCGGTGGCCCGCGACCGCATCTCGCCGTGCCGGCCGGGCGGGATGTCGCCGTAGACCTGGCGCAGGTCGAAGGTGCCGAGGTGGCGCAGGCCCGCGCGGCGGATCATGGCGCGCAGGGCGTCCCCGTACGCGTCGATGTGCGGATCGGGCACGTTGATGAGGTCGCCGAAGATATGGCCGTCGGAGCAGATGAGCATCCGCGCGCCGGGCGCGTAGATCTCTCCGACGCGGGCGCAGAGCCGGTCGAGGAAGGAGAGGGAGAGCCGTTCGCCCTCGTCGGGCAGGTGGCCGAGGACCTTGGCGGGGTTGGGGGACTTGCAGGGGAAGCCGGGGAGGGTGAAGAGGACTGGTTCGCCGATGTCCGTGAACTGCCGTATCTGCGCGAGCTGTTCGGCGTGCTCCCGCGGATGACCGCCGTCGGAGGCTGGGGCCGTGGTGCGGTGGTACGGAAGGAGAAGGCCGAGGATCCGGGCCTCCACGGAAGCGGGCGCCGCTATGCCGGGGATCCGGTCGCGGCACGGCTGCGGGTCGTCGTACATCAGCCGGTCACCCACGAGGGCATACGGGCCGGGGCCGGTCGAAGGCGACGGGCAGCTCGTTCACGCCGCGTCCCAGCACGGCCGGAATCCACTCGACGTCCTCGTCGGGCACGGCGAGCCGCAGGCCCGGCAGCCGGTCGAGCAGTGTGCCCAGGGCGACCTGGAGTTCGACGCGCGCGAGGGCCGCCGCCGGGCAGTAGTGGATGCCGTGGCCGAAGGCCATGTGGGGGCCCTGCGCCCGGTCGAGGTCAAGGGTGTCGGGGTCGGGGAAGCGCGCGGGATCGCGGTTGGCGGCGCAGAGGGAGACGATCACGGAATCGCCGGCCGGTACGCGCGTACCGTGCAGATCGGCGTCCTCGACCGGGAAACGCCAGGTCGTGAGCTCGAAGGCCGAGTCGTAGCGGAGCAGTTCCTCGACGGCGCGGGCGAGCAGTTCGGTGTCCTCTCTTTGGGCGCGCAGTCGGTCGACAGCCTCCGGGTGGCGGAAGAGGGCCATGAGGGCGGTGGTGATCTGGTTGGTGACGGGTTCCTGGCCCGCGACGAGGAGCTGGAAGACCATCGAGTCCAGCTCCTCCCCCGTCAGTTCGCCCTCTCCATGGGCGGCCACGAGACGGCTGAGCAGGTCGTCCTGCGGAAGCTCCCGCTTATAAGCGACGATGTCCGCGATAAACCCCTGGAGTCCGCGCAAGAGCGCCTCGTACGCGTCCCGGCCGGGGTCTTCCGGCCCCACGGGCTGTACGGCCTTGCCCCATTCGCGGCGGAAGCCAGCGGCGAGCACCTGCGGCAGGCCGATGACCTCGGCGAGCGCCTGAAGGGGGAAGCGGGCGGCGAAGCACGCCACGAGGTCCGTGCCGTCCGCGTCGGCGGGCAGTTCATCGAGGAGCGCGTCCGCTATTTCCTGGAAGCGGGGGCGCAATTCCTCCACGCGGCGGGCCGCGAAAGCGTCGAGGACCAGCCGTCTCATCCGGGTGTGCTCGGGCGCGTCCTGGTGCAGGAGGTGGACCTGGAGCTGCGAGTGCTGGGGCTCGGGCATGATCGAGGCGCGGGCGCGCCAGCGGTCGTTGCCCAGGTCGTGGTTCTTGCCGAGGCGGCTGTCGGACAGGGTCTGCTGGGCGGCGCTGTGGCCGGTGACGAGCCGGGCGTCGACGCCGCTGGGGAAGCGCACCCGGTGCACGGGACCGACGGCGCGCAGCTCCTCGTATATCGGGTAGGGGTCGCGCTTGTAGGCGCGGCCGTGGAGGGGGAAGGGGTCCGGCAGGGGCACGGTGGGCTCTCCTCGCTGTGGTGCGACTGTGCTGTACCCACTGAGTCGCGATCACCGAGCGGTGATCGTCGCGCGGTGATCACCGAGCAGTGATCGTGTCGAACGGCGGTGACCGCCGCGTCGTGGGCAGGCCCCTGAGAAGTCGTACGGAGGCGGGCGCGAGTTCCCGGTGAATTTCGCGGCTGGAGGCAGCGTTACGGGCCTCGGCGCTCGCCTTCGATCTCCAGGTAGTCGGCTGCGGGAGCCCGCTGGTTCCCGGGCGCGAAAGGGACAATCCTCACGCGCCGAGGAGGGCGTTCAGCGGCTCCCGCGGCCCTCGCTCCGTGCCACGATGCGGCGATGACAGCACGTCAAAACAGTCCGCATGCTCCATACGCCCCGTATGGTCCGTACGCGCTCCTCGCAGGGTTCGCCCTGCTGCTCGCCGCGATGTTCGGCGTCGCCTACGCGGTGGGGTCGGCCGTCGGACCCGTGGCGCCCGGCATGCACGGCAGCGGCGGCTCCGGTTCCGGCGGTTCGGGCGGCGGCATGGACGGCATGGAGAACATGGGCGCGCCCGCCCCGGAGACCGTCCGATGAGCGCGGAGACCACGGCGGGCGCCACGTCGGACGCCACGACGGCCGCCACGACGGAACTGGCGGTCGGCGGCATGACCTGCGCCGCCTGCGTGGGCCGGGTGGAGAAGAAGCTCGGGCGGGTGGAAGGGGTCAGCGCGACCGTCAATCTCGCGACGGGCCGGGCGCGGGTGAGCCACCCGGCCGCGGTGAGCCCGGCCGAACTCGTCGCCGTCGTGGAGGCGGCCGGGTTCACCGCCCGCCACTTGGAGCCGGAACGGCGCCAGGGCTCGGAGAACCGCCCGGACTCCGCCGCGGAACCCGGCAGCGCGGCCGGTGTTGACGAACGGACCCGGCTGCTGATCACAGCGGTACTGGCGGTGCCGGTCCTGGTGCTGTCCATGGTCCCGTCCTGCCAGTTCGACAACTGGCAGTGGCTCTGCTTCGTGCTGGCCGCGCCGGTCGCGACCTGGGGGGCGTGGCCGTTCCACGCCAAGGCGCTGCGCGGGCTGCGGCACGGCGGCGCGACCATGGACACGCTGGTCTCGCTGGGCGTGCTGGCCTCGTTCCTGTGGTCGGCGTACGCGCTGTTCCTCGGCGGCGCCGGGCAGCCGGGGATGCGGATGCCGTTCTCGCTCGTGCCGTCGGCTACGGGCGGCGTCGCCGACGTGTATCTGGAAGCGGTCGTCGGCGTCCCGCTGTTCGTGCTGACCGGCAGGATGCTGGAGGGGCGCGCCCGGCGGGCCACCGGTTCGGCGCTGCGGGCGCTCGCCTCGCTCACGGTCAAGGAGGTCCTCGTACGGGCCGCCGACGGCGCGGAACGCAGCGTTCCCATCGAGGAGTTGCGGGTCGGCGACCGCTTCGTCGTACGGCCCGGGGAACGGGTCGCGACCGACGGTGTGATCACCGAGGGCGGCTCGGCGCTGGACATGGCCCTAGTCACGGGCGAGAGCGCGCCGGTGGAGGTCGGGCCCGGCTCGGCCGTCGTCGGCGGGGCCGTCAACTCCGGCGGACTGCTGGAAGTCCGCGCCGAGGCAGTCGG
>NZ_JBHVHQ010000241.1:0-10262 GCF_042800135.1 Streptomyces sp. NPDC057654
GGTCGGCGCCGCCCGTGCTGCTCGCGTCCGCGGCGCTACGCGCGTCCGTACCGGCCGGATCGTCGGCATGGACCGGTTCGCCGCGCAGCAGCCGCTCCGCGGCGTCGTCGTCCAGCCAGCCGTACCGGTGGTCGTCCGCCATCACATGTCCTTCTGCGTCCCGGAGCGCAATTGCGTCACACTTGCGGAAGCGGCCACCCCGGTGGGCGGCGTGCGCGGTCCCCGCCGCCCCGGAGCCGGGTCCGGCGCCCCCGTCACCAGCTCCGCCAGCCGCCGCAGCCCCCGGTGCGCTGCGGTGCGTACCGCTCCGGGCCGTTTGCCCAGCACCCCGGCCGCGCTCTTCGCGTCGAGACCGACCACCACGCGCAGCACGACGGCCTCCGCCTGGTCCTGCGGCAACTGGGCTATGAGGGCGAACGCGCGCCCGGTGCCCAGCGATTCCAGCGCCTCGCCCGCCGTGTCGGCGTCGGCGGCGCGGCTCTCCAGCTCGCTCTCGTCGCCGCCGATGGCGGGCCGCCGGCCGCGGAGCCGGATGTGGTCGAGGGCGCGGTTGCGGGCGATACGGGCCGCCCAGCCGCGGAACCGGTCGGCGTCGCCGCGGAACCGGCCGAGGTCGCGGGCGATCTGGAGCCACGCCTCGGAGGCGACGTCCTCCGCGTCGGGCTCGCCGACGAGGGTGCGCAGGTAGCCGAGCAGCCGGGGCTGTACGGAGCGGTAGACGGTTCTGAAGGCCGTCTCGTCCCCGCCCTGTGCCGCGTACACGGCGGCGGTCAGCTCAGCGTCGTCCCCCAGCACGCCCACATCCTGCCCCACTCCGGTATGCCCGCGGTTCAGTACCCCGCCGGGTCGGAGCCGTACGGGGGCTGCTGGCCCTGCTGCCCGTACGGACCCGCCTGCGGGGCCGGCGGGGGCGGGCTCTGCGGCGGACCGGGGTAGCCGTAGCCGGCACCCGGAGCCGGGTACCCAGGATTGCCGTACGGCATGCCGGGCATCGCGCCGGCGTACATCGGGGCGCCGCCCTGCGGCCCCGCCGCGGCCCGCTGCTCCTGCATCGCGGTGAGGCGGCGGACGAAGAGGATCGCGAGGATCGCGGCGGCGAGCAGCACGAGGTAGCCGACGATGCCGGAGGCGAGCGCGGTCTGGAAGTCCTCGACCCGGCCGCGCGCGTCGAAGACGACAGCCCGGCCCTCGACCATCCGGCCGCGCGCGAGGACGTACTGCATGGTGGCGCCCGAACTGAACACGTTCCCGACGATCCACAGCACCCACCAGGCGTTGAGCACCCCGCGCGGCCCGTACGGCCCGGCCGGGGAACTGGCCCGCCAGATGTCGTTGGCGATCTGCTTGGGGAACCAGAGGCTCACCACCGGCGTGAACCAGGAGCCCGCCGCCCAGCCGCTGCCGTAGCGGTGCTGACCGGGCGCGAACACCTCGGCGTTGAGCCGCGTCCGCCGGAACCACACCGCCCAGACGACGGCCGTCGCCAGCTGCGTCAGCGTGCCGATCAGCAGCATGATCCGGAAGAAGTCGTCCGCGTCGTCGAGGTCCGACGCGCCGACCCGGCCGCCGTCGAGGGCGTCCGAGATGACGCCGTACTGCCCGGCCGCGGCGACGATCCGCAGCACCAGCACGACGATCGTCACCCCGAGCAGCACCGTCACCGCCGTCGCGAGCCCACGCCGCAGATCCACACCGCCGGCGGGCGCCTGCACGGGCGGATACGGAGCGCCCGGCACGCCCGGCGGATATCCACCGCCCTGTTGATAAGGCCCCGCCTGTTGATAGGGACCCGGCTGCTGCTGATACGGCCCCGGCTGCGGCTGCTGATACGGGGCCTGCGGCGGCGGCTGGTACGCGCCGCACGCGGCGCAGCGGCCGTCCTGCCCCACGGCGACGGCGCGGCAGCTCCCGCACGGATGCATCTTCGAGACCCCCAGGGGACGTGACCGCTTCGCCAGTCACGGGCGTGATGAGCGAATATCGCGCCCACCGGCGCGGACCAGCACGTTACGGGCACCCGCCCGGTTCCGTCCAGAGCCGCCGGGCCGCCCGTACGACCGTGCGGTGTGACGGTTTCGCGGCGCGCGGCGCTGTAGGAAGTACGGGCCGTACGCGTGCCCGTACCGGACGGCGGCCGGGGCCTCTCCTGTGGGGGGTGGCGGCCCCGGCCGTCCCTCCCATTCGCCCCATCTGACCTGGGGTGATGCGCGTCATCGGTGACCAACGCGACCAACACGTGCGTGACTCCCCGCACACCGTACGGCGCGGCCAGGGCTACACCCTGCGCGTCAGCGCCATCCCCGCCATACACCGCCAGCTCCTCGCCCTCCGTATGCAGACCCCTCCGACTCGACGCAAGATCGCCCGCATCGACAACTGAAAGTCGGGTCACCAACCCTGCAGGGCTATCCGTGACGCTTAGCGCTCGGTTCCCGGCACAAGATCGCCGCCGTAGCGGTGGTTGCGCACAGGAGCACGGTCCACGTCCATCGGGAGGTATCCCAGCCTGGGGACAGAGGTTGTGCGAACGGCTGTGCCGAGTCCGGTAATGGCAGAAGCACTGCGGCCAGGACGCACAGGACCATTCCTGGCGCGGCCAGCGCACCGCCGCTGCCCGGGGTGAGGCGCAGCCCCAGTGCTGCCAGCGCGAGGGCGAGGGCGAGCAGTGCCAGGGCTTCGAGGGTCATGCCTCCCGCGGGCAGCAGCGGGCGTTCGGCAGGGGTGGTGGCGAGGGTGCCGAGTGCGACGACGCCGCCCCAGGCAGCGCCCGTCACCAGGACGGCGAGCGCGGCGCGCAGGGCACGGGGCAGCCAGCGTGGCACCGGTACCACCTCGGTGGTGCGGGCTGCCGGGTCGTCGAGGATGAAAGCGGAGCCGAGCGCGAGCAGCACTGCGCCGGACCGCATGAGCAGGGCGACGTCGGTCATCTCCAAGCCGCCGGCCAGCGCAGGGCCGCCGGACAGCAGCAGTGCGGCAGCGGCGGCTACCGCAAGTGGCGCGGTTCGGGTGGCACGTACGGTGAGGATGGTGAGCGGCTGGAGTGTCGCGTACCCGTACCAGTTGATGCGTCGCTTGAGGGGTGAGCGCTGCCCGGTGCCGACGGTCATTGGCACATCCGCTCCTCGGCCGGTACCTGTGGGGGAGCGGGCACTCCCAGGATTCGGGCGGCGCGGTCGGTCGTGGCGCCTGGCGCGGTCAGTTCGAGCCAGGCGGCGCGGGCCTTGGCCCCGAGGTCGGGTGCGGGCCGGTCGAGTAGGTCGAGTGCGTACGTGACCTCGCGGGCATCGAACGCCAGGCCAGTGGATGACTCCTGGACTAGCAGGCTCAGGCCACCGGTCGTACGGGACGTCAGGTTGTGCAGAGCGTTGCGGGTCTCGTTGGTGGCCTGCCCGGCGAGCCACAGCGTGAGCACGGCGCGGGAACCGCACACTTTGTCGGTGCGGGGCTTGTTCGGGAGCTTCCCGGTGACGGTGCGGTAGGCGAAGAGGGTGGAGAACTCGGCGACGGCGTCGCTTGCTGCTTCCTGTCCCGCGTTGCCCGCGCTCCACCAGGTGCCTACGGGGACGGCTCCGGGGGTATGGGCGCGGCGGTCGTCGGCGTCCCAGGCGTCCTGCGGCAGTTGCCCGCCGGAGTGAGGCTGGGAGCCGGGGTGGAAGAGTCGTTGGCGTACGGCGAAGCGGTCGTCTGCGATTCTTGCGGGGGCGCGGCGCAGGATGCCGCGTACGACACCGTCCCACTGCGCGACCCGTCCGCTGAACTCCGGGAAGGCGCAGTACGTGACCTGGCCGCGGGTGCTGCAGCGCTGCTCCCACGCGGGATGCTCGGTGGCCAGGGTGCGGGCGCGGGAGACATCGTCGGGCACGGGACGTAACTGAAGGGCACCGGCCAGGACGGCGAGGACGGCGGCGGCCGCGGTGCAGGTCCGCAGCGCGCCGGTGCCCCGGTGCTGCGCGTCCGGTGTGGCGTCGGGTCCGTCGCGCAGCAACGCGAGCGCGACGCAGCCTGCGCTGAGGGCGGCGAGCCACAGCAGGTGTGCGGCGGTGGGCCGGGCGAGCAGTGCGGACGGCAGCGGCTGGGCGAACTCGTCCTCAATGGCGACCACGGTCAGCCACCGCCAGTTCGCGGTGTTCTGCACAGCGGCGACGAAGGTGAGCACCCCGAGTCCGGCTACGGCCAGCGGCGCGGAGGCCGTCGAGCCGCTCAGCCGGGCGAGCAGCACGCCGAGCGTTCCGGCGAACAGCACGGCGGCGGGACCGGTCGCCACCTCCGCCCAGTTGATCGTGCCGACGGCACCGGGCCGTGTGGCGAGTACGAGGATCCTGGCGGCGGCGAGGGCCACGGCGAGGGCGACAGCAGGCAGCACGGCCAGCAGATGGGCGGCGGTACGGGCGCGACGGCTGAGCACGAGGACTGTGTACATGGGTTCCACGCCATGACGCTGCCCCCGCAGCGCGCCGAGGTTTGCGGCGAGGAGCGTGCCCGCGGCGATCAGCAGCAGTGGCAGCTGACCGGACCAGGAGCTCTCCTGGAGGACGGGGTAGCGCTCGGCGGCGGCGCCGAACGTGAGGTCGTAGCCCCAGAGGGCGAAGTAGCCGGCGAGGGAGGCGAGGAACGCGGGGTGGCGCAGCAACCGCATGGCCTCGGCGCGGGCGAGGGCGGTGACGGCGCCTTTGCCCCGTTCAACGGTGCGGGAGTTCGGCCTGCCGGAGGCGTTGGCGGTGAGGGCGTTCACCGGACCGCCTTCTGTTGTGCGGTGGCGTCCAGGAGCAGGAGATAGCCGTCCTCCAGGGTGGGGTCGAGCAGAGGCGCGCCGGCCGGGGGGTTTCCGATGTTGCGCACGACGCCGACTCCGGTACGCCAGCCGGCCAGGGCCCGCGGGTCGCGTTCGGGGCTCGACCAGACGCGCCCTGCGGCGACATCGGCGAGGGCGGCGGGTTCACCGTTGAACTTGACGATGCCGCGGTCGAGGACGACGACGCTGCTGCACAGTGCGGCGACGTCCTCGGTCTGGTGCGTGGACAGCAGGACGGTGCGGCCTGTACCGAGGTCGGCGATCAGTTCCCGGAAACGTAACCTCTGTTCGGGGTCGAGCCCCACGGTCGGCTCGTCGAGAATGAGGAATCGGGGGTCGCCGACGAGTGCGGCGGCGAGCGCCACGCGCTGACGCATGCCGCCGGACAGTTGCTTGATCTTCTTGCCGCGACGCTCAGGCAGCCCGACGGCGTCGAGTACCCGCTGCACTTCGCGGTGACGGGCAGCGCTGTCGGTCATCTCCTTGAGAATCGCGATGTAGTCCACGAACTCGAAGGCCGTGAAGGACGGGTGAAAGCCGGGGTCCTGCGGCAGATAGCCGAGGCCGCGGCGAATGGCGAGCCGTCCCTGCGGGGTGCGCGGGTCGTGCCCAAGGACCTGGATGTCGCCGCCGCCCGGTGGTGCCGCGGTCGCGAGGACCCGCAACAAGGTGCTCTTGCCCGCGCCGTTCGGGCCGAGCAGCCCGGTGACGCCGGAGCCGAGCCGGAGGCTGACGCCGGCCAAGGCGCGGACGCTGCGGTAGTCGACGGTGAGGTCGTGCACCGCCACGGCAACATTGGGCGCAGTCATGGGGTTCCCCCTGTTCGATTCTGCAGAGGTCTTGTCCGTGCAGGCCGTGTGCAGGCAGGCAGATCAGTTGCCGGGAAACGGCGCACCGCGGTCGTACGAAGCGCGGGTCAATGCGATGGAGAGGGCGGCCCCACACAGCACGATAGCCGCGCCGGCCTGTCCTCCGGCCGACAGCAACAACCCGCGAACAGGCTCGAAGAGCAGCGACAGGCAGAGGGCCCAGGCCCCGCCCACCACGCACGCGGCCACTACCGGGTCGATGCGGGCGGACAGGGCCAGGGTCAGCGAGGTGAGAGCGAGCGAGGGCAGCAGCCAGCCGAGCGTCCGGCCCGCGGATTCGGGCAGGGCGACGGCGATCACGACGGCGGGCACCAGGGCGGTGGCGACGACGGTGACGGTACGCAGGAGCAGCAGTTGTACCCCATGGAACGGCGCGACCACCGTCATCTCGTACATCGGGTCGACGCGAGGCCCGAAGGACAGGGCGACACCCCCCACCGGCAGAGCCGGTGCGACCACCCAGAACGGCAGGGTGGCAGATGCGGCCTGGCCCAGGTGCGCCACGGCGAGGGTGAGCAACAGCGTGAGGACGGCCCCGGCGAGCCAGGACCGGCGCAGCGCCGGAGTAGCGGTGATCAGGCGCGCGGCGTGCCCGGGAACCCGCAGGGTGAGCAGTACCCGTTCCACGGCTCCGGGCTCCGGCGCGTCGCGCTCTGCGGTCAGCCTGGCCCATGTCGCCGCAGAACGCGCTGGGTCGGCGTACCGGGAGAGGACGGCTCGGCAGTCGGCGCACCCGGCGAGGTGGGCATCGGCACGCAGCAGCGCGGCGCCGCGCAACAGCCCGCCTCGGTAGGCGCGTAGCGCCTGCGTACCGAGATGTTCCAATGCCACCTGACCCCAACCTCCATTCCCGCGTTCGTACGGTCGATTCACGCCAACTCCTCCCGCAGTCGCCTACGGGCCCGCATCGCCCGCGTCTTGACCGTGCCCGCCGGTATCTTCAGTGCTTTCGCAGCCTCGGTGGTGCTGAGACCGTCGACGACGGTGACCTGCAGGACATCGCGCAGCTCGACCGGCAGCCTGGCGAGTGCGTCGGCAAGGTCTCCGTGACCCAGCCCCGCCAGCGCCTCGTCCTCGGCAGACGGGTGCGCGGCGCTCTGGCGCAGCCGGCTGATCAGCCCGGCGAGCCGTTCACGCGCTCCGTGTCCACGCTGTGCGTCGATGAGCCGGCGCATCCCGATGCGCCACAGCCAGCCTGCGGCGCTATCGTCCGGCGCGGGCGCCTCCCGGAAGCGGGCAGTACCACGCCACACCGCGAGGAAGGTCTCCTGCACCACGTCATCGACGAGTGCGGGATCCGGGCACCGGTACGAGAGCCGGGCGACCAACCACGGTTCGTACCGGCGGTAGAGCAGTTCGAAGGCTTGGCCGTCGCCCTCCTCGATCGCCCGTAACAGCACGCGATCCCCGCGCTGCTCCCCGTCCATGTCCGTCACAACTCCTCATCGGGCGAGACAGCCCACGCGGTTCACGATTCGGGAAACCGGACTCAACTTTCCCTCCTCATACGTCATTTCAGTCACACGACGAAACAACTCAGCCGATTCCGTCCACCAACACCCCTACATTTCGGATATTGACCCCAGATGCCTCATGGGTAAATCGGAACTATTCCCTCCTACTTGGACAGCCGCGTGACTTCACACGGGGCCGACCAAGGCCAGGTCGGCTCAGATCAACACACACGGGAAAGCGAAGGGAATTGTCATGTCAGTGACATTATCGGCAAGGTCGAGAACGCGAGCCCGCACGGCAACCGTTCTCCTGGCCACGGGGGCTCTGGCAGGGCTGCTGGGCGCCGCTCCGGCTGTCGCCGCGCCGGTGCAGACCATAGCTGTACCGGGGTGCATCACCATCAAGAACACGTCGAGTGTTGTCACCAACACGACGCGGGTCACCAACAACTGCTCGAAGACGTACCGCTACTACTTCAAATGGGACCGGCACGTAGACGGTCCGTGCGAGACCTACAAGCCAGGCCACTGGCACTCCGAGACGGTCGCCATCACAGCCCGCTTTGCGGGTCTGGGTGGCTGCTGATCCACAATCGCGGGGTGTAGAGCGGCAGGCGGGGAGCCGGCTGATCCACCTCGGCCTCGCCGAGATCAGATGGCGGCAACCGAGAACCTCCATCGGAACGCCGAAATACCTGGTCAATGCGGCTTTACGACTGAGCCGGGGCAGGGGTGGCGGCCCCGGCCGTCCCTCCGGCTCTCCCCGGCGGTCAGCTCTCGGGGCCTGCGGCCGGCGCACCGGCACTGCCCGCGCTCTTGGTGTCAGCTGTTGTAGAGGGTGGGCAGATCGACCAGGAGAAGGTCGTCGCGGCGGGCGGCCAGGTCGACCAGGTCGGGATAGAAGCCGTGCGGGGAGTACAGGGCCAGAGTGGTGGCCGTGGTGTCGTAGCCCTGAGCGGCGAGCAGGGCGCGGATGCGTTCCAGGCGCTCCAGGTCGCCGGTCCCGCGGCGGGCGGCCGTCGCCTTGGCCTCGCCCAGCAGAGCGATCCTCGCGCGGGGAGCCTGCGGGCGCTCACCCGCGGCCAGGGCGATGACGTCGACCTCGTGCTTGGTCCGGGCAGCCTGGTCGGCGACCTCGGTGGTGCCGACCGGGCCGGGCAGCCCGCCGGGCAGCAGGGTGTGGGCGTAGCGGCGGGTGAAGTCGCGCGCGAGGTCCTCGAAGTGCGGCCCGAGGATCTTGGAGTTGAAGGTCGGGGCGGCCTGCTGCCATACCTGCTCGGCGAAGCCCTGCTCCACGGCGGCGGCCTGCGGGAGGGTGATCAGCTGGTTGAAGCGGATCACGGGGTCGGTGAGGGTGATGACGGGGTGCCTGGTGCGGAGGATGTCCTGTTCCCGGCGGATGTAGCCGGTGGATTCCAGCACTCCGAGCGGGTGGGCGACGGCGTTGCGCGGGCGCTCCAGGGCGGCGCCGATCTTGCTGGGGGTGGTGGCGCCGCGCGCGATCGCGGTGAGGATGTCGTAGTACAGCGTGTGCTGCGTGATCCTCGGGTCTTCGCGCAGCAGGTATTCGGTCTCGGTGCGCGAGTACACCGCCCGCCCCGGATCCAGCAGCGTCCGGGTCAGCCAGGTGTCGAAGCCGTCGTCCGGGTGGGGGCGGGCGGCTACCGGCCGATAGCCGGGGGCCCCGCCCAGCACCGCGTGCACCTTCAGCGCGGTCAGGGGGTCGGCGATCTGCCAGAAGGTCCGGCTGTCGCGGTACCCGAAGGCGCCCAGCCGCAGATCGACCACGGCGCGTCCGCGCAGCGGCTCGGTCCCGGAGAGCAGTTCGTGCATGACGCTCATCGCGGAGCCGCACAGGATCAGCCGTGGCCCCGGCCCGGCGCCGGGCCGGGCGCCCCGCTGACGCTCGTCGTAGAGCTGTTGCAGCAGCCCCGGAATTTCCGGGGAGTGCTGGAGCAGGTAGGGCAGCTCGTCGACGACCAGGAGCGGATGCGGCGAACGGGCTGTCACGTCAAGGGCGTTGGACAGGACGTCACGCCAGTCGGTCAGACGCAGACTGCCCGTCCGCAGACCGGCGTGGGCGGCGACCGCGTCACTGAACCGCCGGATCGCGGGCAGCCGCCCCTCTTCCCGGACCGCCGTGACGTAGAGGCCGCCGACCTGCTCGGACAGGGCCTGGAGAAGGTATGACTTCCCATGCCGCCGTCGCCCCGACACGATGCCGAGGCGCATGGCCGGGTCGGGGTCGGCGAGGAACTCCGCGAGCAGATCCCACTCCCGGTCCCTGTCGACCACGTCGTCCGGCTTGACCGGCAGGCTGTCGTTCACTCGCCCTCCCGCACATCCATTGCGACGCTTTCCGTCTAAGTCTGCTTCGACGGAAAGCGCAGTGCTGGGGAGGTACAGATTTCCGATCAGTCAACACCGACACCGCGGGGTGGTCAGTCTTCGCGCCCGTGTTCCCGGCCCGGGTCCTCCGTCTCGTCCTCTATGCCGAGTTCGGCGAGCAGGTCGTAGAAGAGGTTCTCGACGAAGGGTTCGGGTTCGGCGGCCAGTACGCGGGCCAGGGCGTTCGCGTTGGCGATGTGGCCCGCGGCGGCGGCCCAGGCGACGCCCTGGGAGGCGGCGTCGCGCGGGGTGAGGAACAGTTCGCCGATGTCCATCTCGCTCTGTTCCATATAGCGGGCCATGGTGGCGCGGCCCAGGCACGCCGACCAGGAGCCGCCGGACGGGCTCGCCGCCGCGACGACGGCGCACTCGCTGTCCAGTACGTACGCGGCGAGGGCCGGGGCGCCGGTCTCCTTGGTGAGGCCCCGGACGAGCGAGTCGATGTCGCCGAGCTCGGGCTCGGGCGGGTGCTGCCACAGCTGCCAGCCGTCCGCGAAGGCGTCGGTGAGCTCCAGGTGATCGTGGCTCTCGTCGAAGACGGCGCATTCGACGAGCCCCCGTTCGCTTCGGCCGACGACGAAGTAACCCCAGAAGCCCATCCCGATCTCCTTTGATCACACGGCTCTTGGCCCTGCGGCGCACGGCCTCACGGGAACGACGCCGCTCGGCCCGCCAACCCCTCCGCCGTCCGCCCGGCCCCCACGTGCCCCGCCGCGCCGGCGGTCGGCGGCACCCGTCCATCTTGCCGCCGCACCCCGC
>NZ_JBHVHQ010000242.1:0-10244 GCF_042800135.1 Streptomyces sp. NPDC057654
CCATTCCTCGCCGTACTCGCCCGCGCCGTACTCGCCCGCGCCGTGGATGCCGCTGTCGTACTCCTCGGGCAGCGGCTCCGCGAGGCCGAGTCGCACGGCGAGCTGCCGCAGCCGGTGCGGGATGGCGTTGACGGGGGTGGCCGTGACGACGAGCAGCCCGAAGATCGTGAGGAGGATCAGCAGCGGCACGGTCAGCACCTCGCCGACCGTGTAGATCAGCGGGCTGGCCGACGCCCAGCCGATCAGCCCGCCGGCGTCCTGGAGGGCCTGCGCGCCGTCGCCGCGGCTGGGCGCCCCGCACGCCACGTGCACCTGGCCGAGGACGCCGATGACCAGGGCGGAGAGCCCGATGACGATGCGTCCGTTCGCCTCCGGCTTCTCCGGGTGGCGGATCAGGCGGGCCGCGATGGCGCCGAACAGTATGGGCACGACCAGGTCGAGGCGGCCGAACGCGCCGGTGATCAGCATCTCCACCAGGTCCCCGACCGGGCCCCGGAGATCGCCCCAGGTGCCGGCCGCGATGACCAGCCCGATGCCGAGCAGCAGCAGGGCGAGGCCGTCCTTGCGGTGCGCCGGGTCCAGGTTCTTCGCGCCGCGCCCGACGCCGCGGAACAGCGCGCCCACCGTGTGCGCCAGACCGAGCCACAGCGCCCGTACGAGCCGGAAGACGCCGTTCGTCGGGGACGGCGCCGGCTTCGGTGCGGGCCTGGCCGCGGCCTTCTTCGCCGGGGCGCGCTTGGCGGGCGCCTTCTTCGCGGGCGCGGCGGACTTCTTGGCGGGCGCCTTCTTGGCCGGAGCCTTTTTCGCGGGCGCCTTCTGGGCAGCGCTCCCGGAGCGTCCGGCGCGCTGCTTCGAGGTGCCCGCCGTGCTCTGGGAACCCTTGCCGGACGTACGTGAGGCCATGGTGGTGAGGTTACCGTTGTCGGCCGCGAGGGACACGTGTGTCTACGCCTTCACCCGTTCGTGTCGCGTGTCGGCGGGCCTCGCGGTGACGCGGCGTCAACAGCTCAGTTCTGTGAGGGGACCGTACTGGCGCCGCTGCCCGCGCCGGGCTCCAGCGCGTCCAGCGCCCGCCGCAGTCCGGTGAGTTTGCGCTCCAGGTGGGCGGCGGTGGCGACGGCCGCGGCGTCCGCGGACTCGTCCAGCTGCTTGGAGAGCGCCTCGGCCTGCTCCTCCACGGCCGCGAGGCGCGCGGAGAGTTCGGCGAGCAGCCCCGTCGGCTCCTTGCTGTCGACGGCGGCGCCCTGGCCGCTCTCCAGCTGGAGGCGGAGCAGGGCCGCCTGCTCACGCAGCTGACAGTTCTTCATGTACAGCTCGACGAACACGGAGACCTTGGCCCGCAGCACCCACGGGTCGAAGGGCTTGGAGATGTAGTCCACCGCACCGGCCGCGTAACCGCGGAACGTGTGGTGCGGACCGTGGTTGATGGCCGTGAGGAAGATGATCGGGATATCCCGCGTCCGCTCCCGGCGCTTGATGTGGGCGGCGGTCTCGAAACCGTCCATGCCCGGCATCTGGACGTCCAGCAGGATCACTGCGAAATCGTCCGTCAGCAGCGCCTTGAGCGCCTCCTCCCCTGACGATGCCCGGACCAGTGTCTGATCGAGCGCCGAGAGGATGGCCTCCAGCGCCAGCAGATTTTCCGGCCGGTCATCGACCAGGAGGATCTTGGCCTTCTGCACCATGGCCCGTCCTCCTCGCCCCGGAAATGCGCCGGGTGCCGCCCCAGGGGACGACTCCCTTGCGCCGCCCGTCCTTGTGCCGGTCATGGTAGCCGCACCCCGCTTGTCGCCACACCCTGTCACCGCGAAGTCACTGTGCACGTAGCAGAAACGCGGTGGGAGACCAGAAGGTTCCCCGAATACCGCGTTCCCACACGTGTTTGGCCACAGTCAGTCAACACTCCGCCGTGGTTCGATCAGCCATCCGTCACTCAGCGCGCATCCACTGCTCCATCACCGCCAGCAGATGATCAGTGTCGACCGGCTTGGTCACATAGTCGGACGCGCCGGACTCGATGGCCTTCTCCCGGTCGCCCTTCATCGCCTTCGCGGTGAGCGCGATGATCGGCAGCCCGGCGAACTGCGGCATCCGCCGGATCGCCGTCGTCGTCGCGTAGCCGTCCATCTCCGGCATCATGATGTCCATCAGGACGACCACCACGTCATCGTGCTGTTCGAGGACCTCGATCCCCTCCCGGCCGTTCTCGGCGTAGAGCACCGACAGGCCGTGCTGCTCCAGCACGCTGGTGAGCGCGAACACATTGCGGATGTCGTCGTCGACGATGAGCACCTTCTCGCCGTGGAATCCGCCCGCGAACCCCGCGGCCACCAGATCCTGGCCATTGCTCAGCCACGGCTCGGACGACGGCTGGGCCGCCGAGGCGCCCGTGGCCGCCGGCTCGCCGCTGGCCGCGTCCTCGGACCCCTGGCCCGACGGCGCCGCCGACTGCTGCTCCGCCTCCTGCGCCGCCCGCTGCCGCCGCCGGAAGAGCCCGGCCGCGCCCTGCTGCTGCGCGCCGAACGCCGCGGCGCCGTTCTCCTGCTCCTGCGCCGCGGCCCCGTCGCCCGACGGCGCGCCCGCGGCGCGCTCCAGCGCGAGCGGCCCCGTGGCATGCCCGGCGAGGGCGAGCTGCGAGTAGTTCTGCGGCGGCAGCTCGGTCGGGTTCAGCGGCAGGTACAGCGTGAAGGTCGAGCCGCGGCCCGGCTCACTGGCGGCGTGGATCTCGCCGCCGAGCAGCCGGGCGATCTCCCGGCTGATCGACAGGCCGAGGCCCGTACCGCCGTACTTTCTGCTGGTCGTGCCGTCCGCCTGCTTGAACGCCTCGAAGATCACCCGCATCTTGCTCGCCGCGATCCCGATACCGGTGTCGGTGACCGAGAAGGCGATGACGCCGCCGTCCGCCTCGCGCAGCGCCCCCGACTCCAGCAGCTGCTCGCGGATGCTGTCCGGCACCCCCGCGCCGGCCGGCCGGATGACCAGCTCGACCGCGCCCGAGTCCGTGAACTTCACCGCGTTGGACAGCAGATTGCGCAGCACCTGGAGCAGTCGCTGCTCATCGGTGTGCAGCGTCGCCGGCAGCTCCGGCGAGACCCGTACGGAGA
This sequence comes from Streptomyces sp. NPDC057654, assembly GCF_042800135.1. NCBI lineage: Bacteria > Bacillati > Actinomycetota > Actinomycetes > Kitasatosporales > Streptomycetaceae > Streptomyces > Streptomyces sp. NPDC057654. The sequence goes on from NZ_JBHVHQ010000242.1 coordinate 3,105, forward strand.
AGTCGAGTCCCTTCTCCGCCGTGAGCGGCCGGAACGTCGCCTCCACATAGTCGACGAGCTGGACCAGCGCGATACGCGTCGGGCTGACGTCCATCTTGCCCGCCTCGACCTTCGACAGATCGAGAATGTCGTTGATCAGCTGGAGCAGATCGGAACCCGCCCCGTGGATCGTCTCGGCGAACTCCACCTGCTTCGGCGAGAGGTTGCCCTCCGCGTTGTCGGCCAGCAACTTCGCGAGGATCAGCAGAGAGTTGAGCGGCGTACGCAGCTCGTGCGACATGTTGGCGAGGAACTCGGACTTGTAGCGCATCGACACCGCGAGCTGCTCGGCGCGCTCCTCCAGAACCTGCCGGGCCTCTTCGATCTCGGTGTTCTTGACCTCGATGTCCCGGTTCTGCCGCGCCAAGTGCTCGGACTTCTCCTCCAGTTCCGCGTTGGAGATCTCCAGCGCCTTCTGCCGGCTCTCCAATTCGTCCGACCGGTCCCGCAGTTGCTCGGTGAGCTCCTGCGACTGCTTGAGCAGCTGCTCGGTCTTGGTGTTGACGCTGATGGTGTTGACGCTGGTGCCGATCATCTCGGCGATCTGGTTCAGGAAGTCCTTCTGGATCTGCGCGAACGGCTGGAACGACGCCAGCTCGATCACGCCGAGCACCTGCCCCTCGAAGAGCACCGGCAGCACGATCACATGGGCCGGCGGCGCCTCTCCCAGTCCGGAGGCGATCTTCAGATACCCCGATGGCACGTTGTCCACCAGAATGGTCCGCTTCTCCTCCGCGGCCGTGCCGATCAGCGTCTCGCCGGGCCGGAAGGACGTGGGCATCGACCCCATCGAGTAGCCGTACGAGCCGAACATACGCAGCTCGTACGCGTCCTCGTCCGCCTCCTGCTCGGCGCTCTCGCCCGTAGCCAGGTTCTCGTTGGTCGGCGTCGCCACGAAGAACGCGCCGTGCTGCGCGGAGACCACCGGCGTCAGCTCGCTCATGATCAGGCTCGCCACGTCCGCTAGGTCGCGCCGCCCCTGCATCAGGCCGGAGATCCGGGCCAGGTTGCCCTTCAGCCAGTCCTGCTCCTTGTTGGCGAGCGTCGTCTCCCGGAGGTTGGCGATCATCGTGTTGATGTTGTCCTGGAGCTCCAGGATCTCGCCCGCCGCATCGACGTCGATCTTCAGGTTGAGATCGCCGCGGGTCACCGCGGTGGCCACCTCGGCGATCGCCCGCACCTGCCGGGTCAGGTTCCCGGCCATCTCGTTCACCGACTCGGTGAGGTCCCGCCAGGTGCCGTCCACGTCCCGCACCCGTGCCTGACCGCCCAGCTGCCCCTCCGTGCCCACCTCGCGGGCCACCCGCGTGACCTGCTCGGCGAACGAGGACAGCTGGTCCACCATCGTGTTGATGGTGGTCTTGAGCTCCAGGATCTCGCCCCGGGCGTCAATGTCGATCTTCTTGGTGAGGTCGCCCTTGGCGATCGCGGTGGTGACCATCGCGATGTTGCGGACCTGCCCGGTCAGGTTGGAGGCCATCCCGTTGACGGACTCCGTCAGGTCCTTCCACGTACCGGAGACGCCCGGCACCCGCGCCTGACCGCCGAGGATCCCGTCCGTGCCCACCTCGCGGGCGACCCGGGTCACCTCGTCCGCGATCGACGACAGCGTCTTCACCATGATGTTCACGGTGTCGGCGAGCTGCGCGACCTCGCCGCGCGCCTCGACGGTGACCTTCCGGGTCAGGTCGCCGTTGGCGACCGCCGTCGCGACCTGCGAGATGTTCCGCACCTGGCTGGTCAGGTTGTTGGCCATCAGGTTGACGTTGTCGCTCAGGTCCTTCCAGATGCCGGTGACGTCCCGCACCCGCGCCTGACCGCCGAGCTGCCCCTCCGTGCCGACCTCCCGGGCGACCCGGGTGACCTGCTCGGCGAAGTCCGAGAGCTGGTCGACCATCGTGTTGACGGTCGTCACCAGCTCCAGGATCTCGCCCTTCGCGTCCACGGTGATCTTCTTCGACAGATCGCCCTTGGCGACCGCCGTCGTCACCTCGGCGATGTTGCGGACCTGGGACGTCAGGTTGTTCGCCATGAAGTTGACGGACTGCGTCAGGTCCTTCCAGGTACCCGATACGCCCTGTACCTCGGCCTGCCCGCCGAGGATGCCCTCCGTGCCGACCTCCCGCGCCACCCGCGTGACCTGGTCCGCGAACGAGGAGAGCTGGTCGACCATCGTGTTGAGCGTGTTCTTCAGCTCCAGGATCTCGCCCCGCGCGTCCACGTCGATCGTCTGGGACAGATCGCCGCGCGCTACCGCCGTGGCTACCTGCGCGATGTTGCGGACCTGGGCCGTCAGGTTGCCGGCCATGCCGTTCACGGAGTCCGTCAGGTCACGCCAGACACCCGCGACGCCCGGCACCTGCGCCTGACCGCCGAGCCGGCCGTCCGTACCCACCTCGCGCGCTACCCGCGTCACCTGATCGGCGAACGCCGAGAGCTGGTCGACCATCGTGTTGATGGTGTTCTTCAGCTCCAGGATCTCGCCCCGGGCGTCCACGTCGATCTTCTGCGACAGGTCGCCGCGCGCGACGGCCGTCGTCACCTGCGCGATCTGCCGCACCTGGGACGTGAGGTTCCCGGCCATGAAGTTGACCGAGTCGGTCAATTCCTTCCAGGTGCCGGACACGCCGTCAACCCGCGCTTGACCGCCGAGCCGCCCCTCCGTACCCACGTCCCGCGCCATCCGCGTGACCTGGTCGGCGAAGGAGGACAGCTGGTCGACCATCGTGTTGACGGTGTTCTTCAGCTTCAGCATCTCGCCGGAGACGTCGACGGTGACCTTCTGCGACAGATCGCCGTTGGCCACCGCCGTCGTCACCTGTGCGATGTTGCGCACCTGGCCGGTCAGGTTGCGGAAGGCCGTGTTCACCGAGTCGGTGAGGTCCTTCCAGGTCCCCGCCGCCCCCGGCACCTGCGCCTGGCCGCCCAGCTCGCCCTCGACGCCGATCTCCCGCGCCACCCGCGTCACCTCGGCGCCGAACGCCGACAGCTGGTCCACCATCGTGTTGACGGTGTTCTTGAGCTCCAGCATCTCGCCCGCGACGTCCACGGTGACCTTCTGCGACAGATCGCCGTTGGCCACCGCCGTCGTCACCTGCGCGATGTCCCGCACCTGCGTGGTGACGTTGCGGAACGCGTTGTTCACCGAGTCGGTGAGGTCCTTCCAGGTCCCCGCCGCCCCCGGCACCTGCGCCTGACCGCCCAGCAGGCCGTCCGCGCCGACCTCACTGGCCACCCGCGTCACCTCGTCGGCGAAGGTCCGCAGCGTCTCGGTCATCTGGTTGATCGTTTCCGCCAGCTGCGCGACCTCGCCGCGCGCGCTCACCGTGACCTTCTGCGACAGGTCGCCATTGGCGACGGCCGTCGTGACCTGCGCGATCCCCCGCACCTGGGCGGTGAGGTTGCCCGCCATCAGGTTGACCGAGTCCGTCAGGTCCTTCCAGACCCCGGCGACGCCGGGCACCTGCGCCTGACCGCCCAGCTCGCCCTCGGTACCGACCTCGCGCGCTACCCGCGTCACCTCCGAAGCGAAGGACGAGAGCTGGTCCACCATCGTGTTGACGGTGTTCTTCAGCTCCAGCATCTCTCCGGCCACGTGCACCGTGACCTTGCGGGAAAGATCCCCCTTCGCCACCGCCGTCGTGACGAGAGCGATGTCACGCACCTGGGCGGTAAGCCGGGACGCCATCGTGTTGACGGAATCCGTGAGGTCCTTCCACGAACCCGACATACCGCGCACCCGCGCCTGACCGCCGAGCTTGCCCTCGGTACCGACCTCGCTGGCCACCCGGGTGACCTCGTCGGTGAACGCCGACAGCTGGTCCACGAGCCCGTTGACCGTACGCCCCACCTTGAGGAACTCGCCGCGCAGCGGGTGCGCCGCGCCGTCCGCCCCCTGCGAGCGCAGATCCATCCGCTGCTCCAGATCGCCCTCGGCGACCGCCGACAGCACCCGGCCCACCTCGGACACCGGCCGCACCAGATCGTCGACCAGCGCGTTGGAGGCGTCGATGGCCGCGGCCCAGGACCCCTCACAGGCCCCGACCTCCAGCCGCTCCGTCAGCTTGCCCTCACGGCCCACCACCCGCCGTACACGCGCCAGCTCGCCCGTCAGCTGGAGATTGCGGTCCGCCATTTCGTTGAACACGGCGGCGATCTCGGACATCACTCCGTCGCCCGCGACCGTCATACGCTTCCGGAAGTTGCCGTCGCGCATTGCCGACAGCGCCGTCAGCAGCCGATTCAGGGCCGCCGTCTCCACTTCCGTCGTCCCATTGCTACGGGACCGTCCGCCTTTCGCGCGCGTGCTCACGCCCCGCGCCGCTGCGCCAGACTCCACCGTGTCCCTCCCGCAGGGTCGACCATCCTCATCGCGCTTCCACTTCAAGCGTTCCCAGTGTTTCACTTCAGCGCACCGAACCGTTCGGCAGTGGGAACGTAACCCGGTGGACGAGGGGTCGTTGAACGCCACTACCCCCGAAACACGCGCCTCCGTTCCACACAAGTTCGGCCGACGGTTTAGCCTGGCGGACGAATCGAGGACCTGCGAAACGGGCACAGGACTCGGGGGGAGCGACGAGAGGCCAATGGGGAGTGCTGTGATCACCGCGCGGGCTGCCGCCACCTTCGAGCCGGTCGGACGCTCGGTCGCCTCCGCCCGCGCGTTCGTCCGGGACACCCTCCAGGGCTGGGGATTCCCCGACGTCGTGGACGATGCCGTCGTCCTGACCAGCGAACTCGTCACCAACGCCGTCGTGCACGCGGGCACCGCCGCCGACGTCCTGTGCCTGCGCACGGACACCGGCGTACGCGTCGAGGTCGGCGACCACTACCCCGAACGAGAGCTTCCGCTACAGAGCTCCGGCCGCCAGCTCGGCGGCGTCGACCGCGAGGGCGGCCGCGGCCTGCTCCTCTGCGCGGCCCTCGCCACCAGCTGGGGCGTCGAATACACCGCCACCAACAAGAAGGTCTGGTTCCAGCTCGACCTGCCCTCCCGCCCGGCGGGCACCCGCTCCGCCGGCCCCGCCCTCCCCGCCGACGCCCTCCCCCTCGCCGACGCCCGCGTCCGCGTCGCCGTCATCCAGATCGACCGCGTCGGCGGCATCAGCGCCTGGAACGACGACGCCCAGGACCTCTTCGGCTTCGCCCCGGAGCAGGTCACCGGCAAGCCCCTCACCGACTTCGCGGCCTGGCCGCACACCCCCGGCACCTCCACCGGCATCGCCGACGCGCTCCGCCTCTCCCGCTGGGAAGGCTCGTACGGCATACGCGGCGCGGACGGCCGCGTCGTCCCCGTCTACGCCTCCCACCTGCGCGTACGCGACGCCGACGGCGACCCCTCGACCGTCTGCCTGCTCGTGCGCGACGCCGAGCGCGCGGTGCTCCAGAGCCCCCAGCGCGGCTCCGGCTCGGAAGGCGCCACCAGCGACCGCGGCGCCTCCGCGGACCCCTTCGAGGTCTTCATCGGCTCCCCCGCCCCCGACGACCTCGACGGACTGCTCCAACGCACCGTCGAACGCGCCCGCGACATGCTCGACGGCGACTCCGCCTACCTGCTGCTCGCCACGGACGACGAGACCGAACTGGAGGTACGGGCCTCCACCGGCCTGCCCTCCGCCCGCCAGCGCTTCGCCCGCGTCCCCGTCGAGGCCGGCACCGGCCGCTACGGCTCGGCCCGGATGCCCGCCGTCCACGAGGACCTCAGCGCCGTCCCCGGCGCCGTGCCGCTGCTCAACAACACCGGCATGCGCTCCGTCGTCACCGTCCCCCTCAAGGTCGAGGGCCGCCTCACCGGCTCCCTGGGCGTCGCCGCCGAGGCCCCCGGCCGGTACAGCAACGAAGAAGCCCTGCGGCTCCAATTCGCCGCCGACCGCATCGCCCTCGCCGTCGAGTCCGCGCGCCTCGGCGAGCTGGAGCGGCTGCGCCGCGGCTCCCTCTCCTTCCTCGTCGAGGCGTCCGACCTGCTCGCGGGCACCCTCGACCGGGACCAGACGCTGGCCCTCATGGCCCAGATGACCGTCCCCACCCTCGCCACCTGGTGCGCCGTCTACACCATCGCCGACCAGTCCTCCGAGCCCGACCTCTCCTACGTCCTGCACGAGGACGAGGACCGCATCGACGGCCTCAAGGCGCTCCTCGCCAAGGTCCCGCCGCCGGACCCGGTCCCCACCCCCGGCGCCCGCGTCTGGACCGCGCCCTCCGACGCCGCCCACGCGGCAGCCCTGCGCAGCTCGCTGCGGAGCCTCGGCCTCGGCGACGCCGGACGCCTCTCCACCGGCCCCGGCACCTCCCTCGCCACCGCCTCGGCCGTCGGCGGCGAGACCGTCGTTCTGCCCCTGGTGGCCCGCAACCGCGTCATCGGCATGCTCACCCTCGGCAAGCCCACCGACGACCACTTCCGCCAGGAGATCCTCGAACTCGCCGAGGACCTCTCCCGCAGGGCCGCCCTGGCGCTCGACAACGCCCGCCTGTACTCCGAGCGCACCGCCATCAGCCAGTCCCTCCAGCGCAGCCTCCTGCCGCCCGAGCTGCCGACCGTCCCCGGCGTCGAGGTCGAGGTCATCTACCGCGCGGCCGGCGAGGGCAACGAGGTCGGCGGCGACTTCTACGACCTCTTCCCGATCCGTGACGGCGCGTACGGCTTCGCCATCGGCGACGTCTGCGGCACGGGCCCGGAGGCCGCCGCCGTCACCGGCCTCGCCCGGCACGCGCTGCGGCTCCTCGCCCGCGAGGGCTTCGGCGGCCCGGCCGTCCTGGAGCGCCTGAACGCCGCCATCCTCGACGAGGGCGCCCGCAGCCGCTTCCTGACCCTGCTCTACGGCGAGCTGTGGCCCCAGCACGACGGCAGCGCGATCCTCAAGGTCGTCTGCGCGGGCCACCCGCTGCCGCTCCGCCTCCGCCAGGACGGCTCCGTCGAGGCCGCCGCCGAACCGCAGCCGCTGCTCGGCGTGCTGGAGGAACTGGAGCTGTACGAGCAGACGGTCACCCTCGACCCGGGCGACGTCCTGCTCTGCGTCACCGACGGCGTCACCGAGCGCCGCGAGGGCGCCCGGATGCTGGGCGACGACGGCCTCATCGACGTCCTCACCACCTGTACGTGTG
>NZ_JBHVHQ010000243.1:0-10211 GCF_042800135.1 Streptomyces sp. NPDC057654
GGGGCATGACGAGCCGGGCCAGGGCCCGGCCGCTGGCCTCCTGCCGCGTGCGCAGCACCCACAAGATGGCGGCGGCGTGCCGCCGGGTGAGCAGGGTGAGGCTGTCCTCGATCTGCTCGATCGCGGGCAGCGGCCGCTGCGCCTGCTCCAGGTACTCCTCGGCCCAGGTGACGATGAGCGGCAGGACCGGCAGCAGCGCCGCCCCGCGGTCGGTGTGGCCGTAGGTGACGTGGCGCGCAGTGTGCTCGGTGCGCTCGACGAGACCGGCCTCGCACAAGGTGCGCAGCTTGGGGTGGAGTTGGCTGTTCCGCAGCCAGGACACCTTGTCCGCGATCTCGCTGTAGCGCAGCGGCGGGCCGGACAGGGCCAGCATGATCCGCACGTTCCACCGCGGAGTGATCATGGCGAGGGCCTCGGTGACCCGGCCGATGTCGGCGGCGGTATCGGGAGGCAGAGCGGTGAGGGCCAAGGGAGAACTCCTCGTGGGGAAAGGGGAGGCGGCAAAGGGGTCAGCGGCTGCGCGCCGCGCTCCCGGCCGGGACGGCAGGTGCCGGCACCGCAGGGGCCGCAGGGGCCGCAGGGGCCGCAGGGGCCGGTGCGGGATCCGGGGATGGCTGGGGCGCGGGGACGCGTCCGAGGCTCTGGAGCACAGCGGTGGCCGTTGTGGCCTGGACATCGCGGGCGGCGACCGCTTCGGCGAGGCGGCGGGCGCAGTCCAAGACGTGCGCGATCTCGACGGCGCCGATGTGCCGCTCGGGATGGACGAGCTGGGCGAGGCGCTCGCGGTGGACGGCGATGCTCCGCTCGGCGCCGGCGAGCGTGCCGTGCATGGCGAGCAGGGCGCAGAGCATGCCGGGTGGCTGGTCCTGAGCGTGGGAGGCGAGGTCGGCCAGGGGTGCGCCGTACAGGTCCTCGATCCGTGCGGCTACGGCGGTGGATGTGAGGTCGGGGTCGGGCAAGCGGGGCTTTCACGGTCGGCGGGCCCGGGCCGCCCCGGCCCGCTGAGGTGCCGGGGCGGCCGTCGGAGGCAGGCTGGTGGTGATCTTGTGCTGGGCCGACTGGACGGGCCGTGGCCCGTCGGCGGGGGCCGGCATGGTGCGCAGCAGGTTGCCGAGCGCGGCGCGGTAGCCGTCGCGGGCGTCGAGCGCGGCCTGCAGCCACTGCGCGTCGAACCGCAGCTGGTCCGCGACCAGTTCGTCCATGTCGCGGTCGGGGGCCGTGGCGTCGTGTACGCGGTCGCGGACCCGGGCGACCTGCTCCTCGGCCAGAGCGAGAAACTGGCGCAGTTCCAGGGCGCGGATCACCGCAGGTGAGGCGTCGGCGCCGGTCGCCGCCGCGTGCAGCTCGGGGACGGGGACGCCGAAGACCTCGTGCAGGCGGGCGTCGGCGGTGCTGGGCTTGAGGGCGACGCTCAACGCTGCGCCGCCCGCCCGGTACGCGGCGCTGGGCCCGGCGCGGGCGCGGGCGGGCGCGCCACGCTGGTCTGCACCGCCGGGCCCCTGCCCGCCGCGCGGCCGAACCGGTCGGCGTCCCCGGTGCTCGGGGTCTGCGGGTCGAGAAGCCACCGCACGATCAGGGCCCGTCCATCGCGCACGGCGACGGCCTCGTTGACCCGGTGGGCGAGGTCCATCGTCGGATCGTCCACCTCGCCGGGCTGGGCTTCCAGCGCGGCCAGGAGAGCGTCCTCGGCCCGTTCGAGGGCCGCCTCGGACTCGATCAACAGGCCGTGCCAGGCGAGGAGTCCGGCCGCACCAGGAGTGGCCTCCGGTGCCGTGGCGGCCGCGGCCTTCAGCTGATCGATGCCCATCCGGTACTGCGCTTCGATCCGTGCGGTGAGCACGCCCACGACATCCTCCGTGCCGTCGGCTCTTTCATCGGACAAGAAAAACTCCTCTCCAAAGGGGCGCAGCGGCCGGGCTGTTTACCGGGCCGGACGCGGCGGACGAGCTGGGAACACGGCTCTACCGCCGAGGGGTTGCTGCCGGGTTCCTGTCAGTCGAGGCACATGCGGCCGTCGCGGTAGACGTAACTGCCGGAGACCCAGCCCTTGACGCCGGTGCTCTTGTCGGTGATGTAGTGCCAGTTGCCGCTCGTCCTGGAGACGGTGAACCGGTGGCCCTTGTAGAGCAGTCCGAGCGCGGTGGAATGTGCGGTGGCCCTGGAGCGGATGGTCACGGCCTGCGTGTGGACCGTGTACGGCAGCGGCGGCAGGTACGAGCAGTCGTCGACGGCGGCACGCGTCACGGTGGGGGCGGTGGCTGCGCCGGCGTTGGGGGCCGACAGCAGGGGCAGCGCGGCGGCGCCGATCAGCGCGGCGGATACGGCAATTCGGGTGGAGCGCATGCGGAAAAGACCTCCATACGGAAAAGGGAATGCACGGAAAGGCGACGGGGTTGTTGTCCCGGCGGCTGTATAAGAGTCCGGAGAACCGCCGGTTTGGCCAGCCGGTGATCGTCGGCTATGTTTCGCCGCCCGAATCGGTCGTGAAATTCAGCGCGGCCGGCCGGAGAGGCGGGGGGCCGGTGCCGCCGCCGGCGGGTGCGCCGCGCGGGCCTGAACCGCGGCCGGGCGCACCGGTGGCAGGAGGCCGGCCGTGCCGTCGAGCCGGTCCTCGCACCACTTAAGGGCCTCGTGGACGGTGGCGAAGCCGCCCTCGCGCAAGGTGCGCGTCCACGCCTCGGTGTCGACCTCCTCGACCACGACGCGAAACGGGACCGGGGCGCGCTCGTCGAGGGCGCGCAGGGCCACCACGATGACCATGTCGTCCCGGTCATCGCAGGTGTAGGAGTAACCCATCGCGTAGTGGTCACCGTCGCCCGCCAGGCGCCGCTCCAGCGCGCGCGTCGCCTCATCCGCCGGCGGCGGACCCAGGTCGGGGTTGAGGCCGATGGCATCAAGCGGACAGCCGCGGTGGACCAGCCAGGACTGCGCCATCGCGGGCAGCGGCAGCGCCGCCTGATCGAAGTCGAACGTCGACTTCGCCGGGTCCCGGTGCAGGTGGACGGCGAGGTACTGGGGGACGCCGGGGTGGTCGTAGGTGGGGGTGCCGTCGAACAGGACGTAATAGCTGTGCTCGTCGCCGGCGGTGTGGTGTTCGGCGAGCGGCAGGAGCATGTCCTCGCGCACCGCGACCTGGTCGTAGAAATCGCGGCAGACCGCGTCCTCGGCGTCGCACGCGTCCAGGCGGAAGTCAACTTCGGGTTCGGGCATGCGTCCCGGGTCGGGGGACGATGCGGTGGGGGACAAAGGGACCTTTCGGGAAGGGGGTCAGCGCCGGTGGGCCGGGGTTGAGGGCCAGGTCCCGGGCCGGGCCGCCGGTTTGGGCGCGGGGGCCGGGGCGGGGCGGGCGGTGAGCGCGGCGCGTCCGGCGTCGGTCAGGGCGACCGGCTGCCCGGCGTGCACGGGGTGGCCGGTATCCCGGCAGATGAGGCCGGCGCCCTCCAGCCGCTGCAGGTCGGCGTAGGGGATGCGGGTGCCGGAGGCCGCGGTCACCGACCACCGGCCGGTCAGCAGGTGCGCGTAGAGCTTGGCGCCGCCGGCGATGGCCAGCAGCGCCGCCCGGTCACCGGCCGACAGCGGCCCCCTCTGCTCCGGGGCCGCCCCGGCGGCCGCGGCCTCGACGGGCTCCAGAGCGGCCCGCACCCCGTCGGCGGCGGCGTCGCGGACGCCCGCGGCTTCCTCCAACTGGCCGACGGTACGGCCGATCCGCTGCAACAGCGCGCCGTCGACGGGAAACTCGCCGCCGGACAGGCGGTGCAGGAGGGTGCGGTAGAAGGTCACGCCCGTCTCCGCCCGGACCAGCTCGCGGTGCCGGTCGACCAGCCGGGCCTGCGGCTCGTCGAGGACGCCGCGGTCTCGGTGGTCCCCCAGCGCGTCGACGTCGTGGCCGGTGACGGCCTCGATGCGGTGATCGAGCGAGGAGAGCGCACGCCGGGCCGCTGCCGCCGACGCGGGATCAGGAGGCATGGGCGAGGCTCCTGTCACCGGCGGGCGTGGTGGTACGCGGGGTCCGGGGCGGGGCGCGGCAGGTGCGGCGTCGCGGAGGGCAGGGGCGCCGGGCCGCGGGCCAGGAGCTGCGGCGGGCGGGAGCGGGCCGCGTGGGTGCGGGCGCTCAGCGGCCGGTAGGTCATCCCCAGGCGGCGCCCGACCTCGTCGTAGACATCGTTGCCGGCCCGCGGGCGGACCGCCACGACGTGGATCTCCTGCCGGTGCGCGGAGGTCTCGGGCGCGGTCCGCACCCCGTAGACGACGCGCCAGTCCTTGCGGGGGTCGATGAACAGCTTGCGATAACCGGCCAGATCGCCGGTGAGTTGGCGCCCGTGGCGCTGGGCGTTCACCACTTCCTGCAGGTAGGCGAGGGTGAGATCGCGGATGTCGTCGGGGGCCTGGAGGAGGTCCGTCAGCGCGCGGGGATCGAGGCTCAGACCGAAGACCGCCCGCCGCCGCCCGCTCACGCCGCCGGCTCCGGGGGCTCAACGGACCCGGACGGCTCCGCACCGGTCGTCGCCTTCTGCATCCGGGCGGAGGGCGGCGGGCCGGGGAGGATCCGGTGGGCGGGGCGGTCCGGGGAGGTCATGCAGGCCGAGAGCGGCCCGCCCGGCGCGCGGATCGCGGCGACCGTGTGGGTGAGGAAGTCCCGGTGCCACACGAGCATGCCCGCCAGCCCCGCCTCGGGGTCCTTGTGCTGCTGGTAGGCGAGCCACAGGGCGTGCAGCCACGCCATGACGTCATCGTGCTCCTGCCAGCGCAGGCACCAGGGCGCCGCGGTGGTGACCTCCGCGCCGTAGACGGGCAGGAAGAAGTCGTCGACCCAGTCCGAGAGGGCGTCGAGTTCGTCCTCGCGCTCCTGCCCGGCCAGCTCCAGGATCGGGCGCGGCTCCGGCGGTGCCGGGGGCGGTGCGCCGAGCCCCGGCAGGCCGAACGCCGCCAGCGGCGAGCCGCCGGGATCCGGTGCGGCGGCCAGGTGGTCGAGCTGCTGCGCCTGCTGCGTCGAGCGCTCCATCAGCCGCCGGACACTGGCCTCGATCCCCTCCAATTCAGGGTCGGGAATACGGACTAGCTCCAACTCCCCCTCACCGGGGGGTTCTACGGGATCAGGCATGCGGAAATAGCCTCCTCGAAGGCAGGGAAAACGGGAAGCATCAGCGGTGACGAGCGGACTGCCCGCCGCACCACCGGAAAGGCAGGAGCTGCGCGGCGCTGCTGGTACGGAAGGCGGCGTCGATTACCGCCGCGGAAAATGCCGTGGGGCGTCAGGCGGTGAGGACCATGTCGTCCTGGGTGAGGGTGTCGCGGAGCGCCTGGGTGAGCCGCTCGGCCGCGACCGACGCGTAGTGTTCGGTCTTCTCCACGCCGATGAAGTCCCGGCCTTCCAGCAGGGCGGCCACGCCCGTGGAGCCGGAGCCGGCGCAGAAGTCGAGGACCGTCCCGCCCTCGGGGCTGATCTTGACCAGCTCCCGCATCACCGAGACGGGCTTTTGCGTGATGTGCCGGCGCTTGGCCCCGGACGGCTGTGAGGCGCTGTAGAGGCCGGGCAGGCAGACCGGGTTCCGGGCGGCGTCGATCGCCCCCTTCGACGCCCAGATGATGAACTCGCAGTTCTGGGTGAAGCGGCCCTTTTGCGGGCGGGCCTGGGGTTTGTGCCAGGCCAGCACGCCCCGCCACAGCCAGCCGGCCGCCTGGAGCGCGTCCGTCGTGGTGGGCAGCTGGCGCCAGTCGGTGAACAGCAGCGCCGTCCCGCCGGCCTTCGACAGCCGGTGGGCCTCGGTCATGATCTGCGTCAGCCAGAACGCGTACGAGCGCTGGTCCATGTTCTCGCCGGTGAAATCGGCGAGCGTGTGCTGGGCGTCGGCGGAGGTGTACTTCTGCTTCGCCGAACGGCTGGTGCGCTCCTTCGCCGTCCGCCCGCCGGAGTTGTACGGCGGGTCGGTGATGACGGAGTCGACGCAGCCGTCCGGAAGAGTGGCGAGGACGGTGAGGGCGTCGCCCTGGTGCAGGGAAAATGGCAAAGAGAACCCCGATTCGGGTGGGAAGCGCAAAGGAAATGCCCCAACTCGCGCAGGAGTCCCTGCGGGCCGAAATGAGGCGCACAGAAGCCCGAGACCGCAGACAGGGGAGGCGAGAGGAGTCCAAAAACTGTAGGGGCGAATGCGCCGACGGCCAAGAAGTCCGGTGCACAGGGGACGAATTCCGGCCCCTCACGGCCATTTTTTGGTGGACCGGCGATCCGGGCCTACTGTTTTTGAACCGCCCGGCACACCGCCGCCGGCTCCCCTCGGCCCCTGCCGTGCGGATATCCCTGCCCGGGTACCCCAAGCTCACGGTCCGGCCGCGCGGAGCGAGCGGCAACTCCCCCGCACCGGCTGCTCGATCGCCCCTCCCGGCCACCGCGTCCTGCCGCCACGCCACGCGTGCGCGGCGCGCCGGTCACCGCTTCCCCGAAGGACCCTCCATGACCTCCCGATACCCGCCCCTGCCCGAAATCTCTGACGCGCGAGCGCCGCGCTCCGGTTGAAGGCGCTCGCCGCCGGCCTCGGCGTCGTCGTCCTCTCCCCTCTCCTGCTCGCCGGCGGGGCCATGATGATGGCCTCCTCCGCCGACGCCGTGCAGCACGCCGCCTCCCCCGGCGACTGTCTGACCGGCGTCGACTCCGGCGAGGTCACCCGGCAGGTCACCAAGATCCTCGACGGGGCGTCCGGCAAGGACGTCCACATCAAGGGCCTGGACCTGCCGGCCGAGCAAGTACCCAACGCCCAGACGATCGTGGCCACCGGTCTCAGCCTCGACGTGCCCGCGAAGGGCGAGGTCGTCGCGCTCGCCACCGCGATGCAGGAATCACGGCTGCGCAACCTCAACTACGGCGACCGGGACAGCCTCGGCCTGTTCCAGCAGCGCCCCTCCCAGGGCTGGGGCACCGCCCAGCAGATCCGCGACCCCGTCCACGCCTCCGAAAGCTTCTACCAGCACCTGCTGAAGGTCGACGGCTGGCAGCAGATGACCGTCGCCCAAGCGGCCCAGGCCGTCCAGCGCTCCGGCTTCCCGGACGCGTACGCACGGTGGGAACCCCTGTCCACCGCCCTGCAGAAAGCCATCGTCAAGACGTTCCCGGGCACCGGCAAACACAAGCCCGGCCACGGCCCGGACACAGCCCCCGGCACGGGCACGGCATCCGGGACCGACAGCCCCGGCTGCGCCCCGGCGAAGGACGGCTCCGGGTACGGGCGCATCCCCGAGGGCAGCGTCCCGAAGGGCTACCAGATCCCCCAGAACGCGGCGCCGAAAGCCCATACGGCTCTGGCATGGGCGATGCGTCAGCTCGGCACGCCGTACCAGTGGGGCGGCAGCTGCACCGACGCGCACGGGCCCGATCCGATGAGCCGCTGCGACTGCAGCTCGCTGATGCAGCAGGCATACGCCCACGCCGGCGTCCATCTCACCCGCACCACGTACACGCAGGTGGCCGAGGGCAGGCCGGTCTCACCCCGGCACGCGCAGCCGGGGGACCTGCTGTTCGCCCGCGGCACCGCCGCCCGCCCCGAACACGTCGGCATGTACATGGGCGAGGGACTGGTGATCGAGGCGCCGCGCACGTCGAAGCCCGTGCGGATCACACCGCTCAAGGACTGGACCGTCCTCGCCGCCCGCCGCGTCCTGTGACAGCACCCCGGGCGCTCTCCCCTTTCTTCTTCCCCGTTTTCCCGCCGGCCCTCCCGGCGTGCGCAGCAAGGAGTTCCGCCGCCCCATGCCCCTGCCCCTTGCGGACCACGTCGTCCGCCTCGCCTACGACCCCGGCATCTCGCCCAAGGGCGGCGGCCTGCCCGGCCTGTCCGTACTGAAGAACGTCGTCAACTCGATCAACATGTTCGGCATCATCGCCGTCGTCGGCGCGCTGGCCGTCTCGCTCGGCGTGTGGGCCTGGGGCCACCACTCCGGCGGCCACCAGGCCGAAGCCAACGGCAAGAAGGGCGCGCTGGTCAGCGCGGGCGCGGCCCTCGGCCTCGGCGCCGCCAACGCGATCGTGACGTTCTTCAGCGCGCTCGGCTCGCAGGTCCACTGATGCCCAACCGCCTTTCCTCCCTGTCCCGGTACGGCAGCGGCTGGCCGGCCAAGAAGCGCATGGCCCTCCTCGCCCTGGCCGTAGCCGTCCTGCTCGCCCTCGCCGCCACCATCGCCTGGTTCGCCAACCGGGGCGAGCCGCACCGAGGCCATCACGCCCCGTCCCGCGCGAGCAGTTCCCCGCCCGCCGAGACCCCGCCGAAGCCTTCCGTCGGGCCGGGGTCGGTGGCGCGGCCGCCGCAGATCTCCGAGCCGATCGCCTACGCCAAGGCCGCGGCCCGCCTGCTGTGGTCCTACGACACCCGCGACACCAGCCGCGACCAGCAACTGGCCGGGCTGCGCGCGTGGATGACGACGGAGAGCGCGTACGCCGACTGGGCCTCGGTCTCCGGGCAGGTGCCCGATCCGGTGCTGTGGTCGCGCATGGCCGACCAGCGCCAGCACGCCAGCGCCACCGTCACCGAGGGGCACTTCCCCTCCGCGTTCAAGGCGGCGCTGGCGGATGATCCGTCCGCGATCACCAAGGCGTACGTCTACGTCGTCACCGTCAACGGCAAACAGCACCTGGCCTGGAATAACGGCGGCGGCGGTGCGGAAGAGCGGGCCGTGACGCTGGCCGTGCAGTGCCGCCCGGACCACGACTGCGCCCTGGCCGCCCTGGCGCCCAGCGTCACGCAGTGACCTGACCCCGACCGAAAGGAGGGCATGTTCCCTTGGGTTTCTGCGACCTTCCGCTCGCGGACCAGCTGTGCGCCGCCAAGGACGCGGTCGACTTCGCCTCCAACCCGGGCAAGGCCATCGGGGACTGGCTGGCCAAGAGCGCCGGTGAACTCGCCACCGCCGCCGCCGACCTGGCGGCCAAGGCCGTCGACGCCACCACCAAGATCGACCTCAACGCCGGCTGGTTCCGCGACAACTACGAAATGCTGCTGCCGATCGGCCTGGTCCTGCTGGTCGCCACCTTCTGCGCCCAGCTCGTACGGGCCGCCATCCGACGCGACGGCCAGGCCCTCACCCAGGCATTCACCGGCACCGTCTCCGGCGTCCTGTTCGCCTTCTGCGCCATCGCGCTGACCACCATCGCCATCGAAGTCGTCGACGCGCTGTCCGACGGGCTGTTCAAGGCCGCGCACCTGAGCGTCGCATCAGCCGTGCGGCGCATCGTGAAGGTCTCCCAGCTCGGCGCCCTGTCCGGACTGGGCTGGCTGGTCGCGGTGTTCGCCGCTCTCGGCGCCGCCCTCGGGGCCGTCCTGTACTGGTGCGTGATGATGGTCCGCAAGGTGGGGATCCTGGTCCTGGTGACCCTGGCCCTGTTCGCCGGCGCCGGGGGCGGCTGGGAGGCCGCCCGCCGGTGGCGACGCGGCTGGATCGAGGCCACCGCCACCCTCGTCGCCAGCAAGCTGTTGATGACCGTCATCTTCGTCCTGGGCGTCGCCGCCATGGGCAAGACCGAGGCCAAGGACGGCATCGGGGCCCTCGCCGACGTCATGACCGGCATCGTCATCATGGTCCTGGTCCTGATGTGCCCCTACGCCACGTTCAAGTTCGTGCACTGGGCCTCCGAGGGCTCGGACGGCGAGTCCCTGCACCGCGCCGGCGGCGCGGGCGCGCAGCTGGCCAGGCAGCACGGCCAGCGCGCGGGCCGCAAGGCCGCCTCCCTGGCGGCCAGTGCCGGCAGCGGCGGCGCGGCCGCCGCCACAGGCGCAGCCCCTCAAGGCCCCGACACTGGTCCCGGCGCAGGCGGCTTCCCCGGCGACATCGCCTCCCACGCCACCCCGGCAGCCCCCGCCCAGCAGGGTGCACACGGCTCCCAGGGTGGCGGCTCGGGCGTATCGCCCGGCGCCGACGCCGCCCAGTCCGGCGTGGAGAAGGCCGTGCAGCCCCCGCCGACGAGCGCCACCGACGACACCAGCGGCCAGACGGGCGGCACTCCCCAGCCGGACGGGCCCGGAGCAGGCGCCGCGTCCGGACCGGACGGCGGATGGCAGTCCGCCCCGCCGACGACCACCCCGCCGCCGCAGGGCGCCCCGCCGCCCTCCGGCTCGCAGACCGCCGAAACCGGCGGGACCGGCGGGACCGGCGGGTCGGCCTCACCGCCTCCGGCCGGCCTGTGACCCTCTGCCCGACCGCCCGGGGCGGCAAGCGCTGTGCGTCTG
>NZ_JBHVHQ010000244.1:0-10180 GCF_042800135.1 Streptomyces sp. NPDC057654
CCGCCCGTCGGTGAGCACGTCCCCGGCCGCCAGCTCCAGCCGCGAGCGGATCGCCTCGGTGTGCCGCTCCACATCGTCATACAGCAGCTCGATCAGCCGGTCCTGGTCCGCCCCGTGCGACGCCTCCAGGAGGATCTGCTCCTGCTCGCCCACCACGAGCTTCTGCCCCAGCGGCGGCAGCGCGCCCTCGCGGCCGGTCACCTACGTCACGCCGGCGATCGCGGCCCGCTCCCCGGCTTGAGGGGCGGGCCGCGCAGTGTCACGTGGTTTTGACGAATACCTCGCCGAAGCTGTCGCCCTTCACGGGCGAGGACCCCTCGTAGGCGGTGACCCAGCAGCACCGGTACGCCGAGCACCGGGCCGCGGGACCGTTGAAGGTGCGGTTCGTGGCGACGACGTGGGGCCGGCGCATGAGCAATTCACGAACGATGGCTGCTACGTCTTGGGGCTGCCGAATCTCACGCCGGCCCTGCGGTCGGTTCGAGCGCCTTCCCCAGGAGACTCACCAGGTTGAGCAGGTCGTCGGTGTCCAGTCGGGCGAAGGGGCTCAGGGCCAGTGTTGCCTCGATCACCGCGGAGCGTACCCGCCGACCGTCCTCCGTGAGCGCTACGACGCGTGAACGGCGGTCGGCGGGGTCGGCGGAACGCTCGACCAGCCCCCGACCGGTGAGCTGATTGATGACGAAGCTGGTGTTGGGCGCGTTGCAGTACAGCCGGCCAGCCAATTCCTTCATCGAGGGTGGAGGCTCGGCCGGGTCGATCACCCAGAGCGCCTGAACGGTTGCGTGCGTCAGACCGTGTTCAGCCAGGACGGTCTCGATCCGGTCACTGATCTGCATGAAGATCTCGTGGTTTGCCACCACCGCTGCCTCAAGGGTGCTTCGCCTCATGGCCTCATCCTACCCTTTTTGCTTCGAGCCTCGAAGTGCTATGTTTGTTTCGAAACTCGAAGTACCTGGTCCTCGTTCCCGCTGTGGACACGAGGCGTCGCCGGAGCGGGACGCTCCCCACGTCCCGTCTTTCCCGAGGCCCGTCCGCTCTGACGCGGCCCGGCACCCCACCGAACAGGAAGCACTCACTCATGCACGACTACACGGACACCACCGCCGTGGTCACCGGCGCTTCGAAGGGGCTGGGCGAGGCGTACGCACGGGAACTCGCCTCCCGAGGCGCACACTTCGTCATCAACGACGCCGGGATGGGGTCGGTGGGGCCCTTCCTCGGCCGACCCCTCGAACCCAACCTGCGGTCCGTCGACGTGAACATCACCGCGCTGATCGGCCTGGCCCACCTCCTGGGTACCGGCATGGCCGAACGCGCCGCGGCGGCGGTCGCCCGCATCACCGGCAACCTCAACCGCAAGGCCGGATTCGACGACGTCAGCGACCTCGCCCCCGCCACCTCGTGACGCCAGAACCTGCGCGAAGACCAACAAACGGCACCGACAGCCCTACCGAGTCCGCCCAGAGCCGATGACATGGGAGAAAAGATGACCACACTGAACGAGCCACTGCACCTGAGCAACGGCGCTCCGCTGCCCAACAGAATCGCGAAGGCCGCGATGGAAGAGCTACTCGCCGCGCCAGGACAGCTGCCGGGCGACGAACTCCTCACGCTCTACCGCCGTTGGGCTGCGGGAGGCGCCGGGCTCCTGATCACCGGACACGTCATGATCGACCGCAGAGCAGTCGCCCAGCCCGGCGACGTCGTCCTCGAACAGGACACGCCGCTGGAGCCTTTCCAGCGCTGGGCGGCGGCCGGTAAATCGGCAGGCGGACAGATCTGGATGCAGATCAACCACCCCGGGCGCGTCGTCCCCAAAGACCTCGCCGACACCACCCGGGCCCCCTCCGCGGTGCCGATCGACGCCGGCGGCGTCTCCCGCATGTTCCCGACACCCCAGCCGATGACCGCCCAGGAGATCGACGAGACGGTGGAGCGCTTCGCCGTGACCGCGCAGCGGGCCCAGCAGGCCGGCTTCGACGGAGTCGAGATCCACGCCGCCCACGGCTACCTCCTCTCCCAGTTCCTCTCTCCCCTGGCAAACCGGCGTGACGACCGCTGGGGCGGCAGCCTGCACAACCGCGCCCGCCTGCTGCTCGATGTCGTGGGCGCGGTCCGCGAGCGCGTCGGCACGGACTTCGCAGTGGGAGTGAAACTGAACTCGGCGGACTTCCAGCGTGGCGGATTCGACACCGACGACGCACGTGACGTGATCAAGATGCTCGCCGATGTGGGGACTGACCTGGTCGAGTTGTCCGGCGGCAGCATCGAGAGCCTGGCCACGGCGGGCTCCCCCGCGGACGGCCGCACCCTTGCCCGCGAGGCGTACTTCCTTGAACTCGCCGAGCAACTCGTCGCCACCTCCCCGCTGCCACTGCTGCTGACCGGAGGGATCCGGCGACGTGCAGTCGCCCAACAGGTGATCGACTCCGGAGTCGCCATGGCAGGCATAGCCACGGCGCTGGCAATCGACCCCACTCTGCCGGGGCAGTGGCTTGCCGGTAGTGACGCGCAGGCCCGCCCGCCCCGCACCTGTTTCCGGAACAAAATGCTGGCAGCCGCAGCCGTCCAGGCTGTCACGTCGCGGCAGCTCGCCCGCCTCGGTGCAGGCAAACCGTCGAAGACGCCCTACTCTCCGGCCATCGCCCTCCTCCTCGAACGGCTCGTCCGCGCCCGGCGCCGACGCGACTATCTGAAATGGCATACGGCCGCCTGAGGCCGGACCGGAGCGAGTCGGCCCCCGTGTACACATCAGTCGAGCCAAGCGCCTCCCGCTCACCGAACACACCGTCCGGCACGAAGTCCACCAAGCCACTCGACCCGCCCCGATCCACGCCCCCGTCATGAGGTGTCCTCCCCGGGACGACGACGGCATCGTCTGGTGTAAGTATCCCCACGAGTCGGACTTCCTCCATGTCAATGTTGACGAACTCAGCGACGAGTGGCACGAACATGCCCCGAGGAAGCTGACCGAGTTCACCGCCGCCTGGGACCACGTCGACATGGAGGGGCCCGATGGGCTCCGCGAACTCGCATGCCAGACCACAGCCGGGACAGAATGCAACACATCCGGCGGTCTGCATCGCAACGGTGACCTCGACGCCCCTCCTGCTCAATAGCCACACGGAGTCATTCGCACACGGCCTCTGCGGACACACGCCGGATCTTCGCCACGGAACTCGTCAACAGCAGCCTGCCCATCCACATTGGCGCTGCCCTGCTCGGCCACCTCAACATCCAAACCGCTCGCGGATACGTCGCCGTCTTCGACGAGGACGTCGGCCGCCACTACCAGGAACACCTACAACACCGACGCCAGATCCGCCCCGACGGCGAGTACCGCGACACGACGACCGAGGAGTGGTCCGAGTCCGAGGAACACTTCGACCGGCGCAAGGTCGAACTCGGCTCCTGCGGACGCTCCTACGGCACCCCCTGCCAGCACGAACACGCCTGCATCCGCTGCCCGGTGCCGCACATCAACCCGAAAATGCTCGGCCGACTCGAAGAACTCGAAACAGACCTCCTCGCCCGCCTCCAGCGGGCCGAAGAGGAGAACTGGCTCGGCGAGATCGAGGGCATCAACCTCACGCTCTCCTTCCTCCGCGCCGTCCTTACCGGGGAACCGCCGGCAACGATCTCCTCCAGGTTCCCGCGAGGCACGGCACACTCACGGCGGAAGTCGGGCACCTGGCTGGCCTCGACCTGCAAGTCGGCGTCGGCCAGCACCGGAAACCTCGGCGGCTCCCCACCCCGTCAGGGTCTTCCAGCTCGTCACCGCGCTCACCCAGGGCCTGGAGGACCTGCCGACGGACCACCGACAGGCGACCCACCGAGCGCTTGAGCGCGCCGGGTTCACGGGCGAACGCCTGCGGCGGTACATGCGCGCCGATCTGGCCCCGCCCTGGCCGGCCCTCGGCGATCTCGGACAGCCCGACGCACAGCACGAGCACGAGCAGCACCCCGAAGATCAGCGGAGGCGCATAGTTCGGTCCGAAGGCGCCGGGCGCGATGCCGAACGGCCAGAAGAACGCGACGACGCCGAGGAAGGCGGCCATCGCCATGACGAGTCCGACGCGGGCCGAGGGGCGGATGGCGGGCGCGGGCTTCGTGGCGGGCATGCCGGACCGCCGCACGAGGCGCTCACTCCTCGCCTGCTCGCGGAGGTCTGCAAGGGGACCACCGAGGTCGCGGCGCACCCCCGCACCGGAGGCCCCCCGGGTGGCGTTCCTGCCGACGGACGGGCGCCTGACACGGAACGGTGACCTCCGACGAGACCCGTGAGCGTACCGAGCATGGGCTCGCACCCGGTGACCTGCCAAGTCACCGGGCCAGGCAGCAGTCCCCGCACTTCGAGCCGTTGGGCGCCCGGTAGTACAGGCAGCAGCTGCGTCGGCGGAAGGTCAGTTCGGGGCCGGTGATCCGGCCGGTCCCGCGCAGCCGTCCCGTCTTCAGGAGTTCCCGGGTCAGCTCGGTGAGCGGCGTCCGCAGACCGGTCCGGTACCTCAGCAGTTGCGCCGCCGAACCGATCAGCGCGGAAGCGGAGTTACCCGCGAGCAACCGCGGCGCCATCTTGACGGGCAGGTGGCCCTCCATGCGCTGAAGGACGCCGTCGGCCTGCACACACACGGCATCGGCGAGCGATGACGCCGACCTCGGGGCGCGGCTGCCCCGCGGCCCGGCCAGACGAAGGGCCGAGCCGTCACCGGCCCATTCCGCGGTGGTCATCACCGGCACGATCCCGTGGACGAGGGCGCAGGCGAGGACCGGCGACCACAGGCGGGCCGCGAGTCCGAGGTGGGCGATGGAGACGCCGATACGGGTCTCGGCGGTGCCATAGCGTTCGTTGACGGTCCTGGCCCGCGCGGCGAACCCCTCCCGCGTGAGCCGCTCTTCACCGGACGCGGGTCCCCGGACCGTGTCGAGAGCGAAGAAGCCACCCAGCTGTGCGACGTCGCGCAGCGCCACGACGACCTCGTCCGCCGGTACTTCGTCCGCCGTGCCCTGACCGCCGGTCATGAGGTCGATGTCCCGACGCGGCGCGGCGGGTCGATCAGATAGAGGTCGAGGATCTCGGGGCGGGGCGCGACACCCGGCCCGCCGTCCCGCACCCAGTCCGCTATGTCCTCGGTGGCGGCCGGGTCGTTGACCAGCCCGAGCCAGACCGGGCGGGCGCCTGCCGCCCGCCCGTCCGCCGAGGGCTGCACGACGACGACGTTCGCCTGTTCGCACACGTCCAGGCATTCGGAGATGCGTACCGGGGCGATCTCCCGCAGCCGCGCGGTCTGCGCCGCATGATCGGCGTTGACCTTCACCGTCCCGCAGCAGCAGTCGCGGCACACCACCACCCGGCACGGGACCGCCCGGTCCGCTGTCGGCGCGCGCTCGTCGGCGGGCTGTTCAGGCATGCCGCATCCTCCCTCTTGCCGGGGAGTTCCGCCCCGGGGTGCTTCGAGGAGGCGACAGCGTGAGTCTCCTGGCTCTCGGGTCCGCGCTCGTCCCGGCCTTCCCGCCCGCGCGGGGCAGTGGCTCGTCGGGATCCGCTCGCCGATCACAGTGGCGGTACCGCACCGGATTCACACCGGTTTCCTCGGGCCGCTGTCGCCCGTGTCCGCAACCCATCATGTCACCCGCCCCACGGCGGCAGCGCCCAGCCGGACGGCGGACCGCGCCGCCTCGGCTTCCGACCGCCGGGAGGCAGCAGACGCACCGTGACCTCGTCGGTGCCAGGGCGCCCGCGTCCTCCCCGACCACACGCTCCGCGTCCTCGGGACGGCTGGCGACTTCAGTGCCGTCCATGTCGATCATGAGAGAGTCACTGGTCGAGTAGTGCCGGTGAACCCAGCCGCGAGCAGCCGCACGGAGGTGCGCACCTGACTGTGGGCCGTGCCCGTGCGCTTACCACCGTCGCCCCCTGGAGCGAGGCTCCGATGGCTTCAGCGACAGCCGTGACACAGGGCGACCTATACGCTCTGCTGCGTGATGACTGTGGTGAATGCTGTGCAGCGGTGGCTGCTGGGGCTGATGCTCGTCTGCTACCTGTTGGCCGGTGTGTTCCCGGTGCCCGGCGAGATGCTGCGCGGGCTGACGCTGGCGCTGCCTCTGCACGTAGGCGTTCTGACGGTGTCGATGGTGTTGTTGGCGGTGATGCTGTTCAACGCCGGTCTGGGCGTGCGCGTCGCCGATCTGCGCGAGGTGGTGTCCCGGCCGGTGCGGCTGGTGCTCGGCATCGCCGCCAATGCCCTGCTCCCCCTGCTCGTACTCCCGATCGTCGCGCTCGGTCTGCGTTCCTGGCCCGATACGGCGGAGGCGGAGGGTCTGGTGGTCGGGCTGATGCTGGTACTGGCGATGCCCATCGCGGGCGGCGCCGCCTCCTGGGGCCAGAACGCCGGCGCCAATGTCCCCCTGGTCGTCGCCATGGTGGTGGGCTCCACGCTGCTCAGCCCGCTCACCGTTCCCCTCGGAATGCATCTGGCCGGCCAACTGGTCGGCCCCTACGGCACCGGCACGCTGGACGACACGGCCACGGTCGATGTCATCGCCCGGACCGGGGCGGGGATCTTCGCCCTGGTGTCGGTGGTGCTGCCGTGCCTCGCGGGAATCGCCGTACGGGTCGCGCTCGGCGAGGACCGCACCCGTCGAATCCTGCCGTCGGTCAAGGCCGTCAACACGGTGAACATCCTGCTGCTCTGCTACCTCAACGCGGCCGGCGCGCTCGGGCAGGCCCTCGCCCGCCCGGACCCGGACCTGCTGCTGCTGGCGCTCGGCCTGTCCGGCGCGGTGTGCTGCCTGGCGTTCGGCTGCGGCCGGTGGATGTCCCGCTGGACGTGCCGCGACCAGCCGGACCGGATCTGCCTCACCTTCGCCACCGGCATGAACAACAGCAGCGCGGCAGCGGTGCTCGCCGCCTGCTGGTTCTCCCACCGCCCCGAGGTGTTGTTGCCGATCCTCTTCTACAGCCTGCTACAGAAGATCGTCGCAGGAATGGCGGCAAAACTGCCCCGCCCCGGGCCCCCGGGCGTGGCCGCCGAAAGCGCGAGGGCGTGACCGACTCGGGCTTCGGCCGCCTGACCCGGTCCTTCGCCTCGCCGCTCACGGCCACCGAGCGAAGCGGGCTCCGGCCGGGTCGAACGATCCGGAAGAAGAGAGACGTTCGCCCCGGTGGCGCTCATGTGCCAAGCCCAGATCCCGGTCGGCCGCGACGGGCACCGCGCCGAGGGGCGATGGAGACGCCGTGCCGCTGCGGCTGCCGCGCCGGCGGCGGAGCAGCAGCGGCCCGTTCAGGGCAGGACCCGCTCGTCCTTCTCGGCGCACAGCGCCATCTGCGCTCGGCGCTGCCCCGAGGGCGATATCCAGGATGCTCTCCGGTTCACCGAGTGGATTGCGGAGGAAGCGGCGGCAGCGGCGTTTCGTAGAGCCAGGCGTGCAGCAGTGGCCGCACGGTGTTTCCGGCGCGGGCCGCGGCGTGGGCCAGGAATGTTTCGGTGTCGCTGCTCTTGCCGCGGTGGGCCTCGTGCCAGCTCCGTAGCAGGGCGAAGAACCGTGTGTCGTCGCCGAGGGTCAGCCGTAGGGCGTGCAGGGTGCAGGCCCCCCGTACGTAGACGCGGTCGTCGAAGATGCGGCGGGGGCCCGGGGCGGCGAGTCGCAGGTCCTGGGGGCGGCGGTTCAGCGAGCGCCATTCCCGGCGCGCGATGGTGTCCGCGTCGTCTTCGCCGATGTGTTCCGACCACAGCCACTCGGCGTAGGTGGCGAAGCCTTCGTTGAGCCAGATGTGCCGCCAGTCGCGCAGCCCTGCGCTGTTGCCGTACCACTGGTGCGCGAGTTCGTGCGCCACCAGCGTCTCCCAGCTCCGCCGCCCGTCGATGTGGTTGCGGCCGAAGACGGACAGCGTCTGGTTCTCCACCGGCGCCGCGAGGTCGGCGTCGACGACGACCGCGCCGTACGAGGCGAAGGGGTACGGGCCGAAGCGGGCCGCGAAGGCGCGCAGCATCTCCGGCTGACGGGCCAGGTCGTGGCGGGCGGCGTCGGCCAAGTGGTGCGGATAGGCGTTGTTCAGGGCTACGGGCGGGCCCGTGCCGATGGTCCGCGCACCGTGGTCGTGGCCGTAGTCGTGCTGGAAGCGGCCGGTGTAGAGGGCGGCCAGATAGGTCGACATGGGCGCCGGGTGGCGGTAGGTCCACACTTCCGTGTCCGCATCACGGTGGTGTGCGTGCAGGGTGCCGTTGGCCAGTGCCTGATGGCCGCGAGGGACGGTGATGCGGAAGGTGTAGGCGGCCTTGTCGTCGGGGCGGTCGTTGCACGGGAACCAGGAGGGGGCGCCGAGCGGCTGGGAGGCGACGAGGGTGCCGTCGTGCTTGTCGCCGGTGCGGTCCCAGCCGATCGCGCCGAAGGGCGAGCGGACGGGTCCCGGCCGTCCGCCGTAGCGTACGTCCACGGTGAACGGCGTGGCGGCCTGGAGGCCGTGCGCCGGCGTCAGGACGAGCTTGCCCCGCCGCTGCCGGACGCGCGCGGGTTCGCTGTTCACGCGGGCGTCGTACACGGCCATCCCGGACAGGTCGAGCCGGACCTGTCCGCAGTCGGCGGTGGTCACGGCCCGGATACGGGCGCGACCGCTGAGGCGGCCGCTGTCCGGGGCGTAGGCCAGGTTCAGGTCGTAGGCCAGGGTGCGGTGGGCGAGGCTGCCGTGCAGGGGGAAGTAGCGCGTGTCCGCGCGGTCGGGGCCGTCCGCGGCGGCCAGCGTGACGGGCAGCAGGGCGGCGGCGGTCATCAGTGCCCTGCGGCTGCACCGGGTCATCGAGGGGTCTCCGGTTCCGCCGGGCCGGGGCGTTGCCCGGCGATCGGGTTGCCGGCCCACCGGGTGCCGGCCGGTACGCTCTCGCCGCGCATCACCAGGGAGGCCGGGCCGATGGCGGCGTGGGCGCCGATCGTGGTGCCGGGCAGTGTGATCCCGTGCGGGCCCAGCGAGGCGCCCGTCGCGAGGTGCACGGCGTCCAGTCGCATGACGCGGTCGTGGAAGAGATGGGTCTGCAGGACGCACCCCCGGTTGACGCTGACGCCGTCCCCGAGGGTGACGAGGTCGGTCTCCGGGAGCCAGTACGTATCGCACCACACCCCGCGGCCGATCCGGGCGCCCAGGCTGCGCAGCCACCAGTTCAGCACCGGCGTGCCCGTGAAGGAGGCGGCCAGCCACGGGACCGCGAGCGATTCGACGAACGTGTCGTACAGCTCGTTGCGCCACACGAACGAGGACCACAGCGGATGTTCACCGGCCGTGAACCTGCCGACGAGCAGCCACTTGGCTGCCGTCGCGGTCAGTCCGGCCAGGGCTGCCGCGGCCAGCAGCAGCGGCGCGCCTGCCAGCATGGCGAGCGTGAGCCCGCCGCGGTCCAGGGCGTCCTGCTCCCCCAGCAGGACGGCTTCGGCCAGGGCCACGCTGCACATCAGCGGCAGGACCCGGCAGAGTTCGACGGCGGCGCGCGCGACCACGAGGCGGCGCGCCGGTTCGAAGGTCCGGGCCGGGTCCGCCGCCGAGGGCGTCCGCGGCAGCGGCAGGGCGGGCCGCCCCAGCCAGGAGCTGCCGGGGGCACTGTGTTCGGGCGCGTCGGACAGCACGCCGATCAGCCCCTGATCGGGCACCTCACGATCTGGACCGACAATGCCGGAATTGCCGACGAAGGCCCGCCTGCCGATCCGTACCGGACCCAGCCGGAGCCAGCCGCCGCGGATCTCGTACGGGGCGACGAGGGCGTCGTCGGCGAGGAACGCGCCGTCCTCGACGGTCAGCAGGGACGGCAGGGGCAGAACGGTGGAGATCTCCGTGCGGCGGCCGACGCGGGCGCCGAGCAGCCGCAGCCACAGCGGCGTGGCCAGACTGGCGTAGAGCGGGAAGAGGCTGCCCCGGGCGCCGTCGAGCAGCCGGTTCGTCAGCCAGACCCGCCAGGCGACCGGTCCGCAGGCCGGGTGGGTGCCGGGCCTGATGCCCCGTCCGAGAACACGGACCGTCGCGGCCGTGACCACGATCCAGCACACGGTCGTCACCACCGCGATCAGCGGGGCGCTCACGAGGAGCCGGGACGCGGCGGCCGACAGCGTCACGCAGTCGGCCACCAGGAGGTAGACGCCGGCCAGTGCGGGGAGCGCGGCCAGCGACGCCAGCAACGGCAGCCCGGCCAGGGAC
>NZ_JBHVHQ010000245.1:0-10173 GCF_042800135.1 Streptomyces sp. NPDC057654
CGCGAGGGCGATGCCCGGCTGCTCGTCGGGCTCGCCGAGCGAATACGGCCGGGCAGCCCCTGCGACGACGTGCTGAGCGCGCTCACGCCCCGCGAGCGTGAGATCTCCGGGCTCGTCGCCGACGGGCTCACCAACCAGGCCGTCGCCGAGCGGCTCTGTCTCAGTACGCGTACGGTCGAGAGCCACGTCGCCCGCGTCTACCGCAAGACGGGCGTGCCGTCGCGCGCCGCGCTCGCCGCCCTCATAGCCTCGCGCCTCACTTCTCCCGCGGGTTCGTAGCGATCACCTTTCCGCCGGTATCCGCCTTGAGGTACCCCGATCTGTACGCGTCGGACAGGTACACGCTCATGCCGGGGCCGCCGCCCAGCCGCTCCAGCAGCTCGAAGCGGCCGTCGATCACTCGTCTCGCAGCACCGCTCACGGCGACCTCGGTGATCCCAGCGCGCTGAGCGCGCTCAGGGCGGTCACTCGCCCGGCCGGTCCTGCCGGGCGTCCTCGATCAGCGCCTCGCACTCCTCCACCAGGCGGGTCAGTGTGCCGTCCGGGTCGGGTACGTCCCGGACGGCGGCGCTGGCCCGGCGGGCGCGTTCGGCGGCGGCGTCGGTGCGGTGGAGGGCCGACTCCAACCGTGCGGTGAAGAGTTCCGCCCTGGTCACCTCGGTCAGTGCGCCCTCTCCGCAGGAGCGGAACACCTCGATCGCCCGCCCCATATGGCCGAGCGCCTCCTCGAACGCGGCGATGTTGAGCGCGTACTGCTCCGGCGAGTCGTACTTCTCGTCCGGCGCGCCGTCACTGCGTTCCAGGCACAGCCGGGTCAATTGCTCGTGTGTGCAGCCGAGTTCACGGAGCAGCTCAGTCGGGTCGGTTGAGGCGGCTCGTACGCTCTCCTCGTTCTCACGCAGGGCCTCCCGCATGACCGCCTCAGCGGCCTCTTGCGCCTGCTTCTGTCCCTCCTGCCCCTTCGCCCTCAGCGTTTCCCATGCGCGGGCGCGCAGCGAGCGGACCGCGGCGCCGCTGTCGCCGAGCCCGCGCCACAGCTGCTCGGCGCGCTCGTACGCCTGCAACGCCTCCGCCGCCATGCCGGCCCGACTGAGGGCCTCCGCGGCCTGGTGGCTCAGGATCGCGTGGTGGTGCTGGTCGTCCCAGCCCTTGGCGATGTCGGCGGCGAGGATGAACTGCTCGGCGGCGCGGCCCGGTTCGCCGCCCGTGTGCCTGTAGGAGTGCGCGAGCCAGACGTGCGCCTGGACGAGGTCGCTCTCGTCGTGGCCCTCGGCGAGGTCGGGGAGTACGGACTCCAGGATCGACGCGGCCTCGTGGTGGCGGCCGGTCTCGCAGTAGTGGCCGCCCAGGCGCAGGCGGGCGAGGGCTCCGAGGGTCGCGGACTCGTCGGCGCGGTCGGCGAAGTGGGCGGCGTCCAGCAGGAGCGTCGCCCACTCGGCGTCGAGTACGGGCTTCGTGTCGCCCGTCGGTTCCTCTCCCTCTCCTCCCCGGCTCGCCACGGCTTCCGCCAGTGCCAGGCAGAGGCGCGCCCGGTCGCCCGGTTCGAGGAGCGCCACCCGTTCCGGGTCGTCCAGCACGGTACGTACGACAGCCGCGGCCTCCCCGTGCTCCCCGAGGGCCAGGTGCGCCTGGGCGAGCTGGATCTCGGCCGTCGTCGCGAACCAGGGGCGGCCCGACTCGTGGTGGCGGGCGACCGCCGTGCCGAGCAGTTGGACGGCGGCCGGCAGATCGCGCGGCGCGGTGAGCCGGCCCAGCAGCTCCGTGGCGTTGGCGATGCGGGAGAGGACGGCGGGGTCGTCCTGGTGCCGTTCGGCGAAGGCGATCAGGCGCTCCAGCCCGGTGCCCACATCCGCGGCCTCGGCCTCCGGGTCGACCGCGGAGCCGACCAGCGCGGCCCGTATCCGGCAGCGGAACATGTGCACCGCCAGCGTCTCGGCGGCGGTCGCCCGGCCCGCGGCGTGCAGGGCGTCCACCCGTGCGCCCAGCTCGCCGAGGAGGGCGAGCGTGTCGTTGTCCACCGTGAGGTCCGGGGAGCTGAGGAGGGCGCGGGCCCGTGCGACGACGGCCCTTCCGGGGCGTCCGGCCTCCTCGTGGAGGTCCGCCGCCTCCGCGAACAGGATCTCCGCGGACGCCTCTTCGGCCTCGGACCCTCCGGACTCGGATCCGCCCGCCGTCCTGCCGACGTCCATGCCCGCGGTGTCGAGCAGGTCGGCGCGGTCGGCTGCGCTCAGTGCGTCACCGGCGCGCTCCACGGCCGCCGCGGCCCGCTGCCAGGCGGCTCCGGCGGACGGGTGCGCCGACTCGGTGAGCCGCCGGGCTTTTTCGAGCAGTTCCGCGGTCAGTTCCGCAGTCGGTTCCTCGGCCAGTTCCGCGGTCAGTTTCTCGGTCAGTTCCTGGGCAGGCTGCGGCTGTTCGTTTCGCGTCTGTCCGCCACGTGTCGCCTCGCCCGTACGAGCTCCCGAGCTCACACCCGTACCAACTCCCGTACCAACTCCCGTACCGCCCCCAACCCCCAAAGCAGCCGTCCGCACCCCCAGCATCAGCCCGTCCACCAGCGGCTCCGCCGCCATCCGGGCCCGGATCAGGTCGGATACGCGCGTACTGCCGTTACGGGCGTCGAACCGTGCCGCGTGCGCGAGGGCCCCCTCCCGCGCGTGGCTCAGCAGCGTCGCGGCCGTCCACTGACCGCCGGACAGGCCGGGCGGGCCCGGTACGGGCCGGTCGCCGTGGCCGAGTTCGACCAGGCGGCGCATCAGGAGGGCGGCGCAGGCCAGCCAGTCCATGTGCGGCTCGACGTCGCCGCGCAGCTCCCAGCGGGGCCCCTGCTCCGCCAGGATCTCCAGGCCGCGCGGCTCGTTGCCGGTCAGCGCGCAGAACTCCACATGGGCGGCGACGGCGCTGCCGAGCGCGTCTTCCGAGCGGGCGAGGCGGTATCCGCGCAGGTGGTGGGCGCGGGCCTCGTCCAGGCGGCCGAGGCGTACCAGCGGGAGCAGGGAGTAGGCGAGGGTCCGGTGGGGTTCCGTCAGGCAGTCCTCGTGGCCGTCGGTCACCGGCCGCCATGCCTCGACGCCCGCCGCGTCGTCCCCGTTCTCCACCTCCCACAGCCCCTGTGTGCGCAGTTCACAGGCGTGGCAGTCGGACATGTTGTCGCGGTCCGCGGCCAGCATGGCGGCCAGGGCGCGGTCGCCGCGCTCGCGGTCGCCCAGGTGCTGGGCGATGTCCAGTTCGCGGGAGTGGACGGGCCGTTCGGAGTGGCCGGCGATGCGGTAGCGGCGGCGCATCTCGGGGAGCCACTGCTCGATCGAGGCGAGCGGGATCTGCGGCTGGGCGAGGGCGTCCCCGGTGACCCACTTGAACATCCAGAACAGCTGGTGGGTGTCGTCCTCGTCGAAGTCCGCGGGGTTCTCGTCCCACATGCGCAGCAGCCGCGCGAAGGGCACGAACATCTTGTCGCACTCGGAGCTGGTGCTGTACGCGATGGTCAGCTGGACCAGCGCCTCGACGAGCAGCGGCCGGTGGCCGGTGGCCTCCGCCTCGGCGGTGAGCTCCGCGGCGCGGGCGTTGCGCGCGGCGCCGAAGGGCTCGTCGTCGAGTTCGAAGATGTCGAAGCGGATGTCTTCGCGCGAGCGGTCGGCGGCGGTCATCTGGTCTCTCCGGAGGTGCGGGGCGGGGGCGGCGTCTGACCGGTGGGCTCGGTGGGCGCGGTGGGCGCTGTGGGGCGTACCGCCCGGTCGAGCAGCCCGAGGAAGGCGCGGTTGAGCAGGGCCGATTCCGCGGGGCGCAGCGGGCGCGTGGAGGTGAGCAGCGCCTGCCCGTAGAGCGCCTCGACGGCCGTGGCGACGAGTTCGGGGTCGGGGGCCGCGGCCATGCGGTGCACCAGCGGGCTGAGGTGGTTGAGGACCAGCCGGGCGCGCGGCCGGCCGCCGCGCAGCGAGCCGAGGATGCCGGCCCACAGGCCGTCCGCGGCCTCCGCCTCCTCGGCCCTGGCCTGCTCGTGACGGGCCTCGCGGTCGTCCAGATGCAGAGCGGGAACGGTGACGGGCTGGAAGGAGCGGAGCACCACATCGCAGCCGAGCGGGTCGAGCGCGGACCGTGCGGCGGCGAGGAAGGGGCCCAGCGCCAGTTCCGCGTCCGGCGCGACGGAGTCCAGATGCGCGGTGACGGTGTCCGGGTCGAGCTCGGCCACCGCCGTGCCGGGGCGGGCGGCGGGCAGCAGCTCGACGAGCTCGGTGTCGTACGTATAGCCGCCGTTGACGACGCCGATGCCCTGCGCGGCGGCGATGGCCGCGACCTGGTGGTACTCCTGCGTGCTCCGGGTGAAGTGGACCACCGGGTGGCGGCGGGCGAACTCCTCCAGGGACACCCGGCCCTCGGTGGTCTCGAAGGGCAGCCACGGCAGCATCAGCCGGAACATCTCCGCGTCGTGCCGCGCCAGCGACTTCACGCCCAGGTGATGTACGGACAGGAACTGCGCGAGGCGCTGCGGCTCGCCGGCCGCCAGCTCCGCGAGCCAGGCCCGGACGCGTTCGCCGAGGACCTCGCGTACGGCGTCGAGTGTGTCGTCCTCGTAGAGGTTCTCGCGGGAGGCGGTGGGGCGCAGGCTGTCGGAGTCCAGCACGCAGCGCACGAAGAACGCCCAGTCCGGAAGGAGCGCGTCCGCGCGGTCGGTCAGCAGCATGCCCTTGAGGTGTACGCGGTGGGCGCCGCGCTGCGCCGGGCTGACGGCCGAGGGCAGTACGTACGCCACGCCGCGCAGCCCGGCCAGCGGCACGTCCAGCTCGATGGCGTCGAGCGGGGTGAAGCCGAAGGTCTCGCGGCAGTGCCCGGCGAGGGCCGCGCGACGGGCGGCGGGGCCGGAGTACGCGCGTTCCCAGACGGCGGGGCGCTCGGAGACCGGCTGGTCCCCGACGCGTACGTCGTAGGGAAGCAACGCGCCGAAGTGGTGCGCGAGTTCGGTGACGCGAGCGGCGCTCAGCCAGTCCTCCGCGCCGGGGCGCGCGATGAGGTGGACGGTCGTGCCGGGGTCCGTACGGGCCTCCGGCGGCAGCGTCCGTACGGTGTACGAGCCGTCGTCGCGGGCGCGCCACTCGACGGGCGGCGCCTCTCGGTCGCGGGCGGAGCGGCTGACGACGCGGATCTCCTCGGCGACGACGAAGCAGGCGAGCAGCCCGATGCCGAACTGGCCGAGGAACTCGGCGCGGGCGCTCTCCAGGCCGTCCCGCTTGGAGCTGCGGCCGATGGTGGCCAGGAGGTTGTGCATCTCGGCCTCGGTGAGGCCGATGCCGCTGTCTTCTACGCGCAGGGTGGTGCCCTCGCCTCCGCCCCCGCCTCCGTCCCCGGGCAGGAGGTGGACGGTGGCGGGGGCGTGCGGGTCCACGGCGCGGCGCGCGGTGATGGCGTCCACGCCGTTCTGCAACAGTTCGCGCAGGTAGACCTTGGGGCTGGAGTAGAGGTGGTGCGAGAGAAGGTCGACCAGTCCACGCAGGTCGACCTGGAACGTGTGGGACATGCGCTCGATGCTTTCGGGGCGAGGGGCGGGACGGGTGCGAGAAGGGGGGACTACTGCCAGGGCAGGCGGTTCCACGGGCTGTCGTCGCGGTTGAGCAGCTCGTCCGCGGCCTGCGAGAACCTCTCGCCGTCGTCGTTGATCCGCTCCTGTTCGTACCGCTTCCCCGCAGCTGCCAGAAGGCGCGGCCGGTCAGGAACCCCTTGTTGAACTCCGTTTGAAAGAGAACATGTTCTTGAACGAGTCCAGCAGGCCCATGTGCGTTCGCGTTCCTAGATCGGGGTGGGGCGGGCGCGGGCAGCCGCCGACTCGCGCGGCGCTGCGCAGAAGCCGCGTGTGCCGGAACGAGCCTGGCAAAGGCGCAGGTCGGGCACATCCGTAGAACTACGCAAGCTGTTACGTAAGTCGTTGTTGGTGCTGCTGGTTCTGTCGGTGCGGCTGTTGTGGCTGGGGCTGCTGGGTGGGGCGGCCTGCGCGGACGTGACGAGATGGGTCATCGCCGGTGCGTGGCGAGGGCGCTGTCGATGAGTTCGGTGAGCAGTTGCGGGTAGTGGCTGCCGGCGGCGGCGAACATCTTGGGGACCTGGGAGTGCTCGGTCAGGCCGGGGGCGGTGTTGACCTCGTTGAGGACGAAGCCGCTTGGGGTGAGGAAGAAGTCGAAGCGTGCCGTGCCCGCGCAGCCCAGGGCGCGGAAGAGCCGGGTGGCATGGCGGGTGAGGGTGCTCTGCTCCTGGCTGGTGAGAGGGGCGGGGATACGGAAGGCGGCCGTGCCGTCGTACTTGAGGGTCGTGTCGAAGAGGCGGCCGGCGGTGAGGATCTCCAGGGCCGGACTGGTGACCAGGGTCTGGTCGGCGCGTTGCAGGACGGCGATGTCGATCTCGCGTCCTTCGAGCGTTTCCTCGACGAGAGCGCGACTGTCGAGGGCGAGCGCGGCGGCGAGAGCCGGCCGGTAGGCGTCGGGGGTGTCGACGAGGGTGACGCCGTGGCTGGACCCGGCCGCGACGGGCTTCACGACCAGGGGCAGCGGAAGCGGTGGCGTGCCGTCGGCCGTGGTGGCGAGGGCGGAGCGGGCCACGGGGATTCCCAGGTCCTTGGCGATGAGTTTGGTGGTGGCCTTGTCCATGGCCAGGGCGCCGGCACGGACTCCGGAGCCGACGTAGGGCAGCTGGGCCAGGTCGCACAGGGCGGCCAGGGTGCCGTCCTCGCCGCGCGGGCCGTGGACGGCGGGGAAGACGACGTCACAGGTACGGAGCAGGCGCAGGGCGCCGGCGAGACCGTCGGCCAGGGGCTGGCCGTCCGGGCCGAGCCAGGCGCCGTCGCGGCCGATGGTCAGGCCGAGGGGTTCGTAGCCGTCGGGCAGGGCGGTGGCGACGGCGTGGGCGGTGGCCAGGGAGACGTCGTGTTCGCAGTTCTGGCCGCCGCCGATGATCGCGACGCGTACCGGGTGGGGCGTGGTGCTGGTCATCGGGGAATCTCCAGGTCGGCGGGGTGGCGGGATGCGGAGGGGGACGGAGGGGGAGCGGGCAGGGTGCGGCGGGCCGGACGCGGCTGGGCGCCCAGCGTGGTGAGGAGGTGATGGGGCAGCGTTCCGGCCCAGCGGGCCCAGTCCTCGACCGTGGGCTCTCCGGTGTCGCCGGGCCCCAGAACGGTGACCGTTTCGCCGGGGGCGACGGGGTCGTCGCCCGCGTCGATGACGATCTGGTCCATCGAGAACAGGCCGACCACGTTGCGCCGTCGGCCGCGCAGGAGCACCTGTGCCTGGTGCGAGGCCTGGCGCGGCAGCCCGTCGCCGTAGCCGAGGGGCAGCAGCGCGAGGCGCGTGGGCCGGTCGGTGTGGAAGGCGTGCCCGTAGCCGACGGGAGTGCCGGCCGCCACGTCGCGTACGGCGGCGACCGGCGCGGTCAGCGTCATCGCCTGGCGCAGACCGGCCCGGCGGGTCGGGTCGATGCCGTACAGGCCCGCGCCCACCCGGACCAGGTCGTAGTGGCTGAGCGGGTCGTTGAGCAGGGCAGCGGTGGCGGCGAGATGGCGGTGGCGCGGCCGCAGCCCCGCGCGGTGGGCCTGCCGTACGGCGGCGGTGAAGGCCTTACGGCCCTGCCGGTTGTGGGGGTCGTCCCTGTGGTCCGCGCAGCCGAGATGCCCCATCACCCCGACCACGCGCAGCACCCGCGCGGCCTCCAGACGGCGGGCCGCACCGCACAGCTCCTCCCACTGTTCGGGAGGCGCGCCGTCACGGGCCATGCCGACGTCGGCATGCAGGTGGACGTGTGCGGTGCGGCCGGTGGAGAAGGCGGCGACGGCAACGGCACGCAGGTGTTCGAGCCCCGGCACGGCCACCTCGATGTCGTCCTGGAGGGCGGCTTCGAAGTCGCTGTGCGGGGTGGTCAGCCAGGCCAGTACCGGTCCGGACAGCCCGGCGCGGCGCAGCGCGTGTGCCTCACCGAGGGCGGCCACGCCCAGCCGGTCGGCGCCGTGCGCCTGCACGGTACGGGCTACATCGCTCATACCGTGGCCGAACGCGTCGGCCTTGACGACCGCCATGAACGCGGACCGCGGACAATGGGCACGCAGGCGCCGGGTATTGGAGGCCACGGCGGCCAGGTCGATACGGAGCACGGGCTGCCGGTGTTCTTCGATGTCGCGGTCCAGCGTCGCCGCCGTGTTCAGGGCGGTCACGGCCGGGCCTTCTCGTCGCCGTCGTTCCCGCCGTCGTTCCCGCTGTCGTTCCCGCTGTCTTTCCCGTCGTTTTTCTCGTCGCCTTTCTCATCGCTCTTTGCGCCGCTCTTTTCGTCGCTCTTTTTGCCGTCGAGGGCGGCGGGCAGCTGTGTGCGCAGTGCCTCGATGAGTTTGCCGCTGCGCTCCAAGGCGGCGGACAGACCCTCGGTGGGCGACGTGTTCGCCCGCTGGGCCAGGGTGACGCCGAGTACGAGGCGCTGCTCGCCGCCCGCGGGCAGCTTGGCGGCCCACATCAGGTTGCCGCCCGCGGGGGTGGTCGAGCCGGTCTTGAGCCCGATGACGCCGGGCCGGTCCAGGAGGTCGTTGGTGTTGGTGACCGTGCCGGGTATGCCTGGCACGGTGGTCTTGCGCAGGGCGACGACCTTGCGCAGGACCGGCTGCCCCATGGCCGCCTGCGCCAGCTTCAGCTGGTCGTCGGCGGTGCTGCGGGTGCTCTCCTCGACGCCGCTGGCGCCCGTGTACTCGGTGTGGGTCATCCCGAGGTCCCGCGCGGCCCGGTTCATCTTCTTGACGAACTTCTCCTGGGAGCCGGAGTCCCAGCGGGCGAAGAGCCGGGCGGCATTGTTGCCGGAGGGCAGCATGAGGAGTTCCAGGAGCTGGCGCTGGGTGTAGCGCTGCCCTTTGCGCAGCGGCACGGTGGACTCGCTCAGGGACTGCGACTCCTGGGCGGCCTGCGCGTCGACATCGACCTGCGGCCCCTGATCGCCGTCCTTGAGCGGGTGCTCCTTGAGGATCACGTACGCGGTCATCACCTTGGTCACGCTCGCGATCGGCACCGGCTTGGCCCCGCCTTTGCTGCCGAGCGAGCCCAGCCCGTCGACCGAGATACTGGTCTGGCCCTCGCCCGGCCAGGGCAGGTCGACCTTGTCGGCGATCGTCGCGCGGTCGGTGAGGGAGGGGTGGGGGGAGGCGGTAGGGGACGGCCTGACCCCGGCAATTCCGACGCCCGCGTACGTACCCCCGCCGAGCACCGCGGCCAGCGCCAGCGCTCCGCACACCGCACGCCGCCGCGGGACCCGGGCCGCTCTCGCACTCCACACACCCATCGGAACCCGCCTCTCCACCGTCAGTCGCACGGTTTGCCGTGCACTGCACCCAGCCTGGGCGGGCCCTGTGTCCGGTCGATCGTGGCTGTGCATCCGCCGGCGCGCAGTTTTGTGCTGACTGAGTGACGGGCATGTTCCGGGACCATGACCAAAGCGTGTGCGGTGGCGGGGCTGGGGGTTGGGGGTTGGGGGTTGGGTGGGGCGGTATTTGCGCTCGGCTGGCTGCGGCTTTCGTCTCGGACCCTCCGGGTCCAAGGCGCTGGCGGCGGGAGGGGAGGGGCCGGGCGGGTGTTGGTGCGCTGTCTGCGGCGGTGTTCGTGGTCGGGGTTCAGGCTGGCTCCGCTGCGCTGCGCCGCTGGCCGCTGCCGCGAAGTGGTTGTTGCCGGTTGGTTGGGTGCGGGCTCGTGTCGGACCCTGCGGGTCCACGGCGTCTGTAGTGGAGGGTGGGGCGGTGGTGGTGGCTGCTGGGGGCACCGCTGCGTTCCGCGGCTGGCTACTGGCAGGTAGGGTGCGGTTGCCGCCCGACAAAAGCGCCTTATGGGACGCGGAATCGGGAGGTAACTGCACCCAGTTGAAGGGTGAACCTGGTGTGTCGGGCATATCGGGCGCGTCGGCCGTCGGTGTGGAGTTTCCCCAGCCGTGGGCCTGTCTCGTACGGGCGGCAATCGCCCCCGGACGGAAAGGGCCACCCAGGCGCAGCGCAGCGCGCCACACTCCCCGGCCCCGGCCACCCCTCGGCCTGCGGCCAACGAACCACAGCGC
The DNA here is from genome assembly GCF_042800135.1 of Streptomyces sp. NPDC057654. Classification (NCBI taxonomy): domain Bacteria; kingdom Bacillati; phylum Actinomycetota; class Actinomycetes; order Kitasatosporales; family Streptomycetaceae; genus Streptomyces; species Streptomyces sp. NPDC057654. The sequence continues at coordinate 10,051 of NZ_JBHVHQ010000245.1, forward strand.
TCCTCGCCGCCTCGCTTCGGCTGCGGTGGGCCGCAGGCCCGAGACGCACCCGCACCCGAAGAACCTGCAACGGCCACTTCGCGGCAGCGGCCAGCGGCGCAGCGCAGCGGAGCCAGTCTGAAC
>NZ_JBHVHQ010000246.1:0-10168 GCF_042800135.1 Streptomyces sp. NPDC057654
GTCCCGAACACCCGCTCGTGGACGTCCGCCATGAGGTTCACGCCGGCCTCGTCGGTCACGGCGCGCAGCTCGACGCCGTCCGGGAGGACGACGTCGGTGGGCAGGTCGCGGGCGTCGGCGACCATCAGGGACTCCGGGGGCTCGGCGGCGAGTCCGGCGGCGGCGAGCCGTGCGCCGAGGTCGCCGGGGCGGTCGTGGGCGTAGTGCTTCCACTCGAACTCCCGCTTCAGGGAGGCGAAGTACGCCACCTGCTCCGCGATGGCGCGGTCGGCGGTGTCCTCGGTCAGATCCGACCAGAGGACGGCGCTCCACCCATGCCCGTCTGCGCCGACCTGCCGCACCACACCGCCGGTCCGCTCGACGCGGGCGCCCGGCCCGTCCGGCCGGACGTCCCGCCGCATCTCCCGGTCGAACGTGGCCAGTACCGTTTTCTCGTCCATCCCCGCACTTCAGCACCGAGCGGCGGGGTCGGCAACCGGTTATCGTTCTGGCGCGCCGCCGAGGGGCCGGGCCCGATCGTTACGAGGCCGGGGCCGGGGCCGGGGCGCGGCGGCGGGCCCGCAGGGTCCGGGCGACCGCCCACATGGTGCTGGGCCCGGTCAGTACGCGCGGGTGCTCGCGCATGTGCGCCACGGCCAGGTAGCGGCGGTTGACCTCCGCGTCGGTCATGGAGGCGGTGACCAGCTTCTCGACATACCAGCTGGTGAGGCGGTAGCCGCGCGGGTAGGGCCCCATCACGTGCGGCAGGGCCAGGTCGCCGAGCGTGGACAGGCCCCAGGCGGCGTCGACGACGACCTCGGCACGCCGGAAGTACCCCCAGGCGGGCTCGTCGAGCCGCTCGCCCGAGCACAGGAACGCGGACAGGCAGGAGGCGTGCAGCGCCGCGGACGACATGCCCTGCCCGTAGATCGGGTTGAAGGACGCGAAGGCGTCGCCCACGACGACGAGCCCGGCCGGGAAGCGGTCGAGGCCGGTGAAGGTGCGGCGGCGGCTGTCGGCCATCTGGTACGTCTCGACGTCGCTGTCCAGACGGCATCCGGCGATCTTCGCGAACGGCGCGCCGGGGGTGTCGCGGACCCGCTTCACGAAGGTGGCGGCGTCCCGGTTCGGCGGCTGCCCGTACGCGGAGAGCACCACCATCCAGCGGCCGCCCTCCACCTCGGCCGCCACTCCGAAGTCGTGCTGCGGCGTGCCCGCGGGCGCCGGGGCCGAGAGGGACTGCACGACGGCGACGCCGGGCAGTTCGTCGCCGCGCTCGAAGAGGGCGGTGGTGTAGCGGAGGTCGATGCGCATGCGGTCCAGCCGGGGCGGCTGCCAGCCGGCGTCCTTCAGCCAGTGCTCCACGCGGCTGGAGCGGCCCGTGGCGTCCACCACCAGGTCGGCCGTGAGGGTCTCGGTCTCCGTCGCGTCCTCGGCGCCCCCCGGTGCGAACCGGACGCCGCGCGCCTTGCCGCGCTCGAACAGCAGGCCCCGTACGAGGCCGGGGACGAGCCGGACGTTGTCCCTGCCCAGCACCCTGTCCCTTATACGCCCCTCCAGGAAGGGGCGGGTCAGCCCGATGGTGGTCTCCTCCGCCACGGGCACCTTGAGCACGCCGTCGAAGTAGTGCTCGATGGCGTCGCCCTCGCTCGGTACGGCGCCGTCCGCGATCAGTTCGGCCGTCAGGCCGGGGAACCAGCGCTCCATCTGTAGGCGGCCGCCCTCCAGTACCACGTGCAACTGCTTGATCTGCGGGACGCCGGGGCGTCCGGTGTCCGCCGGGCCGAGTCCGTCCCGCTCGACGATGACGACGTCGTCGGCGTGGTCGCTGAGAACCCGTGCCGCCATCAGCCCGGCGATGCTCCCGCCCAGGACGACCGCTCGCTGCATGCCTTACTCTCCTCGACTGCTTCCCGGGGGAAGCGCTGCGCGGATGTGGTGTGAGGAGACGACAGGCTAGCGAACGCCGGACCGTCGGGGCGCCGGGTTCCGGCAGCCCGGGCCGCTCCCGCGATGGTTGCCGTCATCGCGGGGGAACCGCCCGAGCCGCCCTCTTCACCGGGCCCGCTGCAGTCGGGCCCGTTTCATCGGCCGTGCTTCATAGTCGTTGCTTCATCGGTTCGACGGCCTGATCCGGATCAGGCGTTGCTGTGAACCGCCTTGGCGGCGCCGCTGGGCGCGCACTGCACCGCGGTGGTCGGGGAGAAGTAGCTGCCGTCCTTGGCGTTCTTCCCGTTGTCGAACTCGTAGTGCAGGTAGGCATAGAAGCCGATGGTGCCGTTGCCGACGCAGGGCGAGTCGGCGGCGACCTCGTAGGTCATCGTGACCGAGCGGCTGGCTCCGGGCGCGATGGGCGCGTTGTAGTTCACCGCTCCGCCGGGCTCGCAGACACCCGCGTCACCCTTACAGGTGAGGAACTTGAACTTCATCCCGTAGCTCACGGTCTCCCAGGTCGGCTGGAGCGACTGGTACGCGAACTGTACGTACGTGGCTTCGGGGTTGGTGAAGGTCATCGTGACGGAGACCGTGGTGCCGGGGGTCGCCGTGGGCTTGTCGATGGTGAAGGTCACCGGCGCGTCGGCGGCGGCGGCGAAGGCGGGCTGCCCGAGGCCGAACAGGCCGAGGGCAAGGGCGATTAACGCGGACAGTCCGAGCTGTCTCATTTTTGTTCTGCACATGGCCGGGGAGCGTAGAGAGGTCCACGCCTTTTCGCTCCCCCCACCGCACAGGACCGGCCATACGCCTCAGCAACCACAGGGAATTGGGGCAGGTGGGTGACGTGAGGGCCGCCGTGACACGTGCGCAAATTGGCGGACATGTGCTGTCCGACGGCTCCGGATCCGGTCTCAGGCGACTCCGGATCCGGTCTCAGGTCATGCCGACGCCAGCTTTCCGATGGGGGTCTCCACGATCTCGACCGCGCCCGCCCGCGTCAGCGCGGCGATCGCCACGGCTATCCGGTCCTTTCTGAACACACCCTGCACAACGGCCTGTTGGGGGTCGGATCCGCCACCGCCCAGCCGCCACCAGCGGGCCGGCAGCAGGGATTCGACCTCCGGCCAGCGGTCCTCCGGGACAACGACGGTCAGCAGCAGGTGCGCCGCCCCCGCGTGCGCGGCCCGCAGCAGCGAGGTCAGCATCTCGATCGCGGCGCGCAGCGAGCTGTCGGCCCAGGCCGCGGGGGAGGCGACGAGGTTCACCCCGCACCTGCGGACGGTGTTCAGGATGCGCAGGTTGTTCTGGCGCAGCGAGGAGCCGGTCTCCACCACCTCCATGACGGCGTCGGCCAGTTCGGGGATCTTCGCCTCGGTCGTGCCGTGCGAGTGGATCACCTCGGCGTGCAGCCCCAGCCGCTCGAAGTGGTCCTGCGCGATGGTCGGGTACTCGGTGGCTATCCGTGCGCCGTGGCCGAGGTCGTGCTCGCTGCGCGCGGGGTGGTCCGCGGGGACCGCGAGGACCACGCGCCAGCCGGTGTCGGTGGTCTTGGAGTACCCGAAGGTGTGCACGACCTCGACCTTGGCGCCGGTCTCCTCGATCCAGTCGGCGCCGGTGACGCCGAAGTCGAAGGTCCCGTCGGAGACGATCAGCGGGATCTCCCGGGGCTTGAAGAACACCACGCGCTCGACGCCGGGGTAGTCGATGCGCGCGCGGTAGGCGCGCGGTGAACTCTTGCGCACCGCCAGGCCGGCGGCCCGGAACAGTTCGAGCGTCGGCTCTTCGAGGGAGCCCGTGGGGAGTGCGAGCGACACCATGTCATCACCGTTCGTCGTCCTGTGGCCGCCGGCCGGGCCCGGGACCCGTCCGGGTCGGGGCTTCGGCGGCGGCCGGTGCGTGGTCGGGCGCATCGGCGGGCGCTATACGTGCAGCAGCCGGTCGATGCCGGTCACCGGGGGCCGTGGCAGGGCGGCCGGGCGGAGTTCCACCTCGCCGACCACGAGGTCGGCGGGCCAGGCGTCGATGATGCTGGCGACGCACCGGCCGACCGACTCGGTACTGATCTTGTACGGGGCGTCGTCGCCCTCCAGGTTGGCGATCGCCCCGGGCGTGACCAGGCAGCCCCGGACGCCGTTGCCGCGCTCCTCCAGCAGCAGCGTCTCCATCAGCGCCTTGACCGCCGCCTTGGTGGCGCTGTAGACCGCGCCGCCTTCGAAGTAGTGGGTGGAGGCGTTGCTGCCCATGGTCACAAAGAGGCCGCGGCTGCGCCGCAGGGCCGGCAGCACCGCCTTGATCAGATGGAAGACGGAGGTGAGGTTGACGGCGACGATGCGGTCCCAGTCCTCGGGGGACAGCTTCTCGATCGGATCGAGCACCCGGTCCACGGCGTTGGCCACGCAGGCGTCCAGCCGTCCGGTCTCCGCGAGGACCTGGGCGACGCCCTCGGCGAGCTGGTCCGGGTCGGCGAGGTCGCAGCGGGTCTCGCCCAGCCAGCTCTCGCCGGTCGTCGTGCGGTTGAGCGAGCGCACCCGGTAGCCGCGGTCGTGCAGGGCGGCGGCGATGGCCCGGCCGCTCCCCCGGTTGCTGCCGGTCAGGAGCGCGACCGGCGCCTCGGACGCCCGCGCGACCGCTTCCGCGACCGCCGTCGCGGACGGCTCCTCGGACGCCTCCTCAGATGCCATCGAAGGCCCGCTTCCACTGACTGACGAGCTCCGCTCCGGACATGCCGTCGCGGAACAGGTCCTTGTCGAGCCGTGACCCGTCGGGGTGGCGGATGCGCATGCAGTCCTGGGACACCTCGGAGATCAGGCTGAGTCCGCCGGCCGCGTCGAGGCCGAAGATGACGCAGAAGTCCCAGATCTCCAGCGGCGCCAGCCAGGACCGCAGGACGTCGTTGACGGTGAACGCGTGGTCCCGCATGGCGTCCACGGGCAGGTCGAGGGCGCGCAGATAGTCCTCGCCGATGGGCTGGTCCTCCGGGTCGACCCGGTAGTCGAACTTCACCACGGGGCGGGGCAGCGGCTCCCCGTCCGGGAACAGTCCGGGGTACTTGCGGGTCGTGGAGCCGTTGGCCACGTTCTTGACGATGACCTCGAACGGCGGGGCAGGGCAGTACTGGGCCACGTACATGGTCCGGCCGACGCGCTCGCGGAAGGCGCACGGAACCCCGGCCTTGGTCAGTTCGGCCGCCGCGCGTTCGTAGAAGTCCAGGCGCAACGGCCCGGTCTCGTCCACGAGTTCGTCGCGGTCGTAGGTGAAGCTGCGCAGGCTCGGGATCAGCCGTACCAGGCACAGGTCGTCGGGCAGCAGCCACAGTTCCTTGCTGCGGCCGGTGATGTCGGCGGGCTCGCTGTCCGCCAGCCGGGCGAGGGCGTCGCTGTCGAACGGGTCGACGGCGCCTTCACGCATGTCTCTGCCTCCCACTCGCGTACCGGCCGGGCGAATTCCCGGCCGGCTCTTTCGCGCTGTCGCCGCCCCGCGCCGGACAGCGGCCCGGTATCGCGCTCATTCGTTTCCGAGGCCGCGGAACCTGTTCGCGATGAAGTCCCCCCACGTCTCGTCGAGAACCGTGAGTCCGTCCTCCGATGCCTGCCACTGCCGCGCCTGGTGCGGCGGATAGGCGAAGAGCACCGACGAGAGCCGTTCGTAATCGTTCTCCGTGTACGTGCAGTGCACGCGGTGGGTGGACGGGCGGAATCGGCCCTTCGAGGCGCTGTTCAGCATCCTGCCGATGTTGCAGAGCACCACGTCGGTCCTGGCGATCACCGGCTCGACCCACGTCCCGTCGTGCAGGATGTACTGCAAGCCCTGGTCGGAGGGCGGGAGCTGGAGGCCCAGGAACTGGATTCCGGAGTGCTCGTGCGCGAGCACCTCCCGGCCGTCCAGGTCGCGGTAATGGATCACCCGCAGGTTGGTGGCGTCCCTGGAGAGCCCGAATTCCGGTGTGCCCTCGGGCATCATGCCCCGGATGACCTCGCCGAACAGCGAGATGAGGGTGAAAGCGGTGTCGAACACCTCGGTGGCGCGCTCGCCGAATTCCGGGAACGCCGCCAGGACCGCGCCCGCGCCCGCCGGTTTGTCGGCCAGCATGGCGCCGCTCACGTGGATGAATTCCTTGGGGTCGGGCACGCCCTTGGCGAGCCGCGGAATCTCCGAGAGATACGGGAAGAAGCCGTGCGTGCCGCCGTTGGAGAGCTGCGGGACGGAGGTGTACTCGAAGTCGGCGAGGCTGGGGTCGGCCGAGGCGCAGGCCGCCTCGAAGCTGTTCATCATGGCCTCGACCCGTGCCCCGATGCCGGGCACCTCGACGGACATGAAGCCCCAGTCCGTCAACTGGGTCTCGATCTCTTTGGCGGCGGAATGCATATCTGTTCGGAGTTCACCGATCCGTACGGACGGTACGACACCGCTGAGTCGCATCGGGGTGACATCCATGGTTACACCAGGTCCTCTTCCGGGTCGGGTTCCTTGGTCGCACCGATTCCTCGGCCGCACGGATTCCTTGGTCGCGCCGAACTCCTCCGCCGGGGCACTTCCCGGCGCATTTCCCACGGCACTTACTGCACAGCGCACTTCGGCCGAAGCTCCACGCTCACGACGCACCGTGCGCAGCGTTATTCTGATCAACGCATTTCGATCAGTACGCTCGGTTCCGGGCAGCATCCACCGCCATAAAATCAAAGATTATCAGTGACTCTCGATCAGTCAAGGTCGCCCGGACCGGCGGAAGTTGGCGGTCGCGGCGGTATTCGATCTTTGCCGATGCCCCGAATCACCCGGAATGCTCCTGGCCGGCCGACGCTCCCCCGGACCCGGAATCCCTTTCGCACTCGGCCGCCTTCCGCACCGGCAGTCCATCCCTTAGATTATCTCTGCGTGATTTGTGCGAGCCGACGGGAGCGGTTGTGAGCTACCCCTTCAGCGACGACCAGGAGGAGTTACGGCGCACCGTTCGCCGATTCCTCACCGAGAAGTCCCCCGAGACCGAGGTCCGCCGGCTGATGGAGAGCGCCGAAGGCTTCGACCCCGCCGTCTGGCGGCAGATGGCCGGACAACTGGACCTCCAGGGCCTCGTCATTCCGGAGCGGTACGGCGGCGCCGGACACTCCTATGCCGAACTGGTCGTCGTCCTGGAGGAGATGGGCCGCGCGCTGCTCTGCGCCCCGTACTTCTCGACCGTCGCCCTGGCCGCCAATCTCCTTCTCGCGACGGACGACGAAACGGCCAAGCGGGAATTCCTGCCCGCCATCGCCGCCGGCCGCGCCATCGCCACCGTCGCCCTCGCCGAGCACTCCGGCCGCTGGGACGCCGACGGCGTCGCCATGGAGGCCGCCGCGACCGGTACGGACGGCGGCTGGAGCCTGAGCGGCGAGAAGTTCTACGTACCCGACGGCCACGTGGCCGACCTGGTGCTCGTCGTCGCCCGGACCGCGGCCGGGGTGTCACTGTTCGCCGTGGACCGGGAAGCGGGCGGCTTCACGGCGACACTGGTCCCCACCATGGACCAGACCCGCAAGCTCGCCCGGCTCCGCTTCGACCGCACGCCCGCCCGCCTCGTCGGCGCCGACGGCCGGGGATGGCCGGCCGTGTCCGAGATGCTCGACCTCGCCGCGATCGCGCTCGCGGCCGAACAGGCGGGCGGCGCGCAGCGGGTGCTCGACATGTCCGTCGAATACGCCAAGCTGCGCGTCCAGTTCGGGCGGCCGATCGGCAGCTTCCAGGCGATCAAGCACAAGTGCGCCGACATGCTCATCGAGGTGGAGTCGGCCAGGTCGGCCGCGCACTACGCCGGGTGGGCGGCGGCGGAGCGCACCGACGAGGTCCCCGCGCTGGCGAGCCTGGCCAAGTCGTACTGCTCCGAGGCGTATTTCCACGCCGCCGCCGAGAACATCCAGATCCACGGCGGCATCGGCTACACCTGGGAGCACCCCGCCCATCTGTACTTCAAGCGGGCCAAGAGCAGCGAGCTGATGTTCGGCGACGGCGCCTACCACCGGGAGCTGCTGGCCCAGCGCATCGGCATCTGAGTGCGTACGACCGCGAGCCGACGGCCTCTGGCGCGAAGGGATGGAGAGAGGGTCTTGGAGAGGGACACCGTGCGACGAGGCGAGGCGGACGCGTTCCGGCGGCGTATCCGCGAGTGGATCCGCGCCGACGCCCCCGCCCCCGGCGGACCGTACGACGCGTGGGAGCGGCGGCTGCTGGCCGCGCGGCTGATCTGCCCGGCCTGGCCCGAGGAGTACGGAGGGTCGGCGCTCGGGCCGCTGGACGTGCTCGCCCTCGCGGAGGAGTGCGCGCGGGCCGGAGCGCCGCTCGTCCAGCGGGGCGCCGGCGAGCACCTGATCGGCCCGGCGATCATGGAGCACGGCACCGCGGCGCAGCGCTCCGCCCTCCTGCCGGGCATCGTCTCGGGCGAGGACCGCTACTGCGTGGGCTTCTCCGAGCCGGAGCACGGTTCCGACCTCGCGTCCGCGGCCACGGCCGCGGAGGTCCGTGGCGGGGAGGTCGTCGTCAGCGGGCTCAAGACGTGGGTCGCGGAGCCGCACTGGGCCAACATGATCGCCGTCCTGTGCCGTACGTCCCCGGCCGCCCCGGCGCGCCGCGGACTGTCCCTGGTCCTGGTCCCGCTGACGCCCGGGAACGGCGTACGGGTCTGCCCGGTACGGGAGTTGACCGGCTCGTACGGGCTCGGCGAGGTCCGCCTCGACGCGGCCCGCGCGCCGCTGTCGCATGTCATCGGCGGCGTGGACGGCGGCTGGGCGCCCGCGATGACGGCCCTCGCGCACGGCCGTGCCCATGAGGCGGCCTGTGCCCATCTCGGGTTCGAGGAGCGGTTCTGGGATCTGGTCCGCCAGGCCCGGAAGTCGGGACGGGCGCGGGAGCCGGAGGTCCGCGCGCGGCTGGCGTGGGCGTACACCCGGATCACGCTGCTGCGCGCCACCGCTCTGCGGCTCGCCGCCCGTACCGCCGCCGGGGCGGACACGAGCGGCGAGGCGGCCGTCGCCGCGCTGTTCCGCGCCGAGTTCCGGCGCCGCTTCGGCGAGATCGCGGTCGACGTGTCGGGCCCGGCGGAACTGGTGCGTCCGGAAGGGACCGGCTACGGCCTGGGCGAGTGGCAGGACGCCTTCCTCACCGGCCGGGGCGCGACGATCGGCGCGGGCACGGCCGAGATCCGGCGCAGCGCCCTCGCGGAGCGGGTGCTGGGACTGCCGAAGGAGGCCGGTGGAGGAGGCCGGTGACACCTGAAACGGGGCGGGCGAAGACCCTAGGATGCCTCGTATGTTTGCCGCCCAACAGTCAGTCGCCGACAGGCTCGCCCGACTCGCTCCGCAGGACGACGCGGAGCGCGCCGACGTCGAGCGGATCCGTACGCTCATCGACACCGCCGAGGACCCCTGGCAGCGGTCGCTGCCCCTGCACATCACCGCTTCCGCGTTCATCGTCCACCCCGGCAGCGGCCGGGTGCTGCTGCGCTGGCACAAGCGCCACGAGTCGTGGCTGCTCGTCGGGGGGCACGGCGATCCGGGCGAGACGGATCCGCTCACCGTCGCGGTGCGGGAGGGGCAGGAGGAGACGGGGCTCGGCGACCTGGAGCCCTGGCCGGACGCGGAGATCGTGCACGCGGCGGTCGTGCCCGTACCGGCGGGCAGCCGGGAGCCCGCGCACGACCACGCCGACCTGCGGTTCGTCCTGGCCACCCGGCACCCGGACGCCGTACGGCCGGAGCACTCGGACGCACCGCTGCGCTGGCTGTCGCCGCATGAGGCGCACGACGCCATCGACGAGGCGAATGTGCGCGAGACGCTGTCGAGGGTGGAGAAGTTGTTCGCCGGCTGACCCGCAACGGAGGGATCGCAGGATGTACGCAGTGCTGTCGGTGACGGACAAGAGCGGCATCGTGGAATTCGGGTCCGGGCTGCGGGAGTTGGGCGCGGAGCTGGTGGCCACCAGCGGTACGGCGCGGCTGCTGCGGGACGCGGGCACGGAGGCGGTCGTCATCGGGGATCTCTCGGGGGTCCCGGAGATGATGGGCGGCCGCGTGCGGGCCTTCCATCCGTCCGTCTTCGGCGGGCTGCTCTACCGGCGGGGCGACGCGTCGGACGAGGCCGAGGCGCGGCAGCACGGCATTCCGCGGATCGAGGTGCTGGCCTGCAACTTCAAGGATCTGGTGGCCGATGACGGGGTGGCGGGGGCGCTGGAGTCGATCGACATCGGCGGCCCCGCCATGCTGCGGGCCGCCGCCAAGAATTTCGTG
>NZ_JBHVHQ010000247.1:0-10134 GCF_042800135.1 Streptomyces sp. NPDC057654
CGCGCCGACGTTTTCGCATACGGACCGGGGTCCCCGTACGTCAGCGGACGGCCGTACCACGCAGCAGCACCTCCTCCGGCGCTCTGGCCCCTGAGCGCGCCGACGCACTCACGCTCTCGCCGTCTTCCCTCGCGCCGCCCCTGTCCGCCCCGTCCCCGGTACGCGACCCGTCCTGGCGCGCGGCGGAGTGGGAGTGCGGTCGCCTGCCGCCCCGGCCCTCTCCCAGGACCTGCCAGCCGGTCCTGGTCAGCGTGATGTACGCGCCGCAGCGCAGCCCGTGCAGCGTGCAGGCGTCCCGCAGCCCCCACAACCACGCGCCGTCCTCCTCCGTCCAACGGGCCTCGCCCTCGCGGCAGTAGAGCAACACGGCCGTACGGACCGGGGCGCGCAGCCGCAGGTCGTGCGGGATGATCCTGCGCAGCTGGGCGAGGAGCGCGTTGCGGAATTCCCAGCCGTCCGCCTCGGCGGTCCGCCGGGCGAACGACGCGCTGGCCGCCAGGTGCTGCTCCGGGTCGAGGACCGCGACGACGGCCGTGCGCGGGGTCGGCAGATGGCGCGAGTGGAGACTGGTGACGAGCTCGCGGGGATTGCGCAGCAGGGGTATCCCGGCCGCGGCCCACTCGGCCGGTTCGAGCATTCTGCCCAGCCGGGACGAGGAAGCGGCAGACGGAGGCGGAGCGAAACCGAAGGTCACCTTCCTCCCTTCGTCTGTGCGCACACGGTCCGGGCAGGCCGTCCGGTACGGGCACGCGCCGCCCCACAGCCCTGGCGGGCCGTGGACGGGCAGGAGCGGGGAACGGGGTCAATTCTCGCGGCCGCGTCGGCGGGCGGCAACGAGCAATCCGCGCCGGTGCCCGGTATTTGACGCCGTGCTCCCTACATCCCTTCCCGAACGGCGGGCCTGCCACGCGCGTTCACCCCTGTACCGCGAGGACCAGGGGGAAGACCCCCGGGGCCCCGGCCCGGCGCAGCAGCCGTGCGGCCACCGCGAGCGTCCATCCGGTGTCGGACAGGTCGTCCACGAGCAGGACCGGGCCGCCGGCCCCGGCCAGTGCCTCGGCGAGCGCGGGAGGCACGGTCAGCGCCCCGTCCAGCGCCCGCAGCCGCTGGGCGCTGTTGGTGCGCGGCACATGGGTGTCCGCCTCCGCGTCGCGGTACGCGACGGTGCCGAGCAGCGGCATCCTGCCGATCGCCGCGATGCGCTCGCCGAGTGTCCGGACCAGCTCCGGCCGGGTGCGGGAGGCCATGGTGACGACGCCCGCCGGGCGGGACGGCGCGTCCGGCGCGCCGGACGCCCAGCCGCCCGGACCCTTGGCCCAGTCGGCGAGCACGGTGACGACCGCGTCGGCCACATCGTCGGGTACCGGGCAGTCCGGGGCCTGGGGAGCGAGCAGCGGCCGCAGCCGATTGCCCCAGCCGATGTCGGAGAGGCGGCCGAGCGCCCGTCCGGTGGCGGCCTGTTCGCCCGCCGGAATACGGCCCTTGAGGTCGATGCCGACCGCAGGCATCCCCGTCGGCCACATCCGCCGGGGTTCGAGCTCGGCGCCGGGCCGTCCGAGCTCGCCCCGCGAGGCGTCCAGCGAGGCGGCGGAGACCTCGACGGCGAACCGGGGCCCCGCACAGTTGTCGCACCGCCCGCACGGCGCCGCCTGCTCGTCGTCCAACTGCCGCCGCAGGAACTCCATCCGGCAGCCGGTCGTCGCCGCGTACTCGCGCATCGCCTGCTGCTCGGCCTCACGCTGCCGCGCCACCCACGCGTACCGCTCGGCGTCGTAGGCCCAGGGCTGTCCGGTGGCGGTCCAGCCGCCGCGCACCCGGTGGACCGCGCCGTCCACGTCGAGGACCTTGAGCATGGTCTCCAGGCGCGACCGCCGCAGGTCGACGCGTGGTTCGAGAGCGGGCAGGGACACCGGGCGGTCCGATGCCGCGAGCACGTCGAGCGTGCGGCGCACCTGCTCCTCGGAGGGGAAGGCCAGCGAGGCGAAGTACTTCCAGATGGCCTCGTCCTCCCGGCCGGGCAGCAGCAGCACCTCGGCGTGCTCGACCCCGCGCCCGGCGCGGCCGACCTGCTGGTAGTAGGCGATGGGGGAGGAGGGAGACCCGAGGTGCACCACGAAGCCGAGGTCCGGCTTGTCGAATCCCATGCCCAGGGCGGAGGTGGCGACCAGGGCCTTGACGCGGTTCGCGAGCAGATCCTCCTCGGCCTGGAGCCGGTCCGCGTTCTCGGTCTTTCCCGTGTACGAGGCCACGGTGTGCCCTCGGCGGCGCAGGAACACCGTCACCTCCTCGGCGGCGGCGACCGTGAGGGTGTAGATGATCCCGGAGCCCGGCAGCTCGTCGAGGTGGTCCGCGAGCCACCCCAACCGGTGTGCGGCGTCCGGCAGTCGCAGAACGCCCAGGCTCAGGCTCTCCCGGTCCAGCGGCCCGCGCAGGACGAGGGCCTCGGCGGCTCCCTCGCCCGTGCCGAGCTGTTCGGCGACGTCGGCTGTGACGCGCGCGTTGGCGGTGGCGGTCGTGGCCAGGACGGGGACGCCCGGCGGCAGCTCGGCGAGCATGGTGCGCAGCCGCCGGTAGTCGGGCCGGAAGTCATGGCCCCAGTCGGAGATGCAGTGCGCCTCGTCGACGACCAGCATTCCGGTGGCCGCGGCGAGCTTGGGCAGGACCTGATCGCGGAAATCGGGGTTGTTGAGCCGCTCCGGGCTCACCAGCAGCACATCGACCTCGCCCGCCGCGACCTCCGCCTGGACGGTGTCCCACTCCTCGGTATTGGCCGAATTGATGGTGCGCGCGCGGATGCCCGCGCGCTCGGCCGCCTCCACCTGGTTGCGCATGAGCGCGAGGAGCGGTGAGACGATCACCGTCGGCCCGCTGCCGCGCCGGCGCAGCAGCGCGGTCGCGACGAAGTACACAGCGGACTTGCCCCAGCCGGTGCGCTGCACGACCAGCGCCCGGCGGTGGTCCGCGACCAGCGCTTCGATCGCGCGCCACTGGTCTTCGCGCAGCTTCGCCCTGCCTGTCGTGTCCCCGACGAGACGGGACAGGACGGTATCGGCCGCGGCGCGGAGGTCTTCGTTGCTCATGCCCCCATGCAACACGAGCCCACCGACAATGCGCGAACGAGTCGGAAAGCCTGTGGATAACTTTCATCCACAGAATAAGTAAGACAATCTGCGACTTATCCACAGGGCTGGCGAGGCTTGACAGATCTGCGGGACTGTCTGGCCATGACGAAGCACAACGAATCAACTCGCCGTTCCGCCGCGCCGACCGAGCAGCAGATCACGCTCCGCAGCCCCGCCGAACTCGCCGACGCCCTGCCCTATCTCGTGGGCTTCCACCCGGACGACAGCGTGGTGATGGCGGCCCTGCACGGTGAGCGCGGCCGCCTCGGCGGCCGGCTCAGGCTCGGCATCCCCCGTACCCGCGAGGAGTGGCCGGACGTGTGCGACCAACTCGCCGAGACCCTCGTGACCAACTGCGAAAAGCGCGGAACCCGCCCCGACGGCATCGTCCTGTTCTTCTGCCAGGACCCCGCGCCGGGAGAGTCGGGAAGGGCCGTGATGGAGCGGCTGCGCCCGTTCGCCCAGCGGCTGCGCATCGCGTGCGGCGGGTTCGAGGTGCCCGTGTACGAGGCCCTGTGCATCTCCGACGGACGCTTCTGGTCCTACTGCTGCCCGGACAGCCGATGCTGCCCGGCGGAAGGAGTTCCCATGGCACTGCCCGGCACCTCGGCCATGGCCGCCACCGCCACCTACGCCGGAATGCGGGTGCGCGGAACACTCAAGGAAATGGAGGCGCGACTCGCACCGATGACCGGAAAGACCGTACCGGGACAGGAACACGCGCTGGACGCCGCCGCGGGCCGGCTCGTACCGCGGGTCCTGGACGGCGGCGGCAGCGAAGCGGTACGGGAGGAGACGATGGACGCCCTGCGCCTGGTCCTGGGCCGATTCCGGGACACGCCGCCCCTCGGGCAGCCATTGAAGTCCGACGCGCACGACGACACGCTCCTCAGCCCCGAGGAAGCCGCCACGATCATCGTCGGGTTGCAGGACCGCACCACGCGGGACCAGGCGGCGGAGTGGATGGAAGGACCGGACGGCCAGGCCGCGCTGCGGATCTGGCGAGCTCTCGCCCGCCGCTGCGTGGGCTCCTACGCCGAGTACGGCGCGGCGCCGCTCGCCCTCGCGGGCTGGGTCGCCTGGTCGGTCGGCGAAGGGCCGGAGGCCAGGGTCGCGTTCAGCCGCGCTCTGCGCATCGACCCCGACTATCTCTTCGCGCACCTTCTGTTCCAGGCGTGCAACGACGGACTGGACCCGGAGACGCTGCGGAACTGCCTGCGCAGGGAGCGCGCCGACCGCGCGGTGCACGCGGCGGCCCACGCCGAACTGGAGCGTGCGGCAGCCGACGACGACGCCTCCGCCAACAGCCGGCGCCGCCGGCCGCGGCCCAAGTGCGGCCCCGTGACCGTCACTCGCACGGCCCCCGCCCGTACGTCCGCCGCTCGCACGACTGGACCAGCCCGCACGACTGCCGCCAGTCGGGCGGCCGGAGCCGCCCGCGCGGCTGGATCCGGAGGTACGACCGGGCCCGCCGGACCCACCGGTCCTGGGAAAACCAGCGGGGCCGCCGGCAAGTCGCGTGCGCGCGGCAAGGACGGACAGCGCGACGGACTGCGCGGTACACGCAGCCCTCAGTGACACCCCACCGGTCCGCCCACCGTGTCCTGCGCGACGACCGCGCCGTTCATATCAGTGGCCGCGATCCTCATTAGGCCCGACACGTCCCCAGGGAGCACCCAGTGCAAGGCATGGTCCCCATCGGTCAGCCGGCCCGTCGTCCCGCCGCGTCGGCTCGGCCCGGTGCGAGTCGTACGGAACCACATCCCGTACACACGGCGCTGATCTGTGTGGCCATGCCGTCCCTGGCCATCTCAGCCGAACACGGTCAGCTCTCCGGCCAGGGACTCGACGGTTTCTACCGTTCGGGCCGGAGGGCCCTGGCCCGCTGCCGACTGCGCGTCGCGGGAGCGGAGCCGCTGCCCGTTCAGGCGCGACTCCTCGGCCCGGACCAGGCCCGGTTCGTGGGCACGGTGCGCACGGTGGCCGACTCTGGCCCGGACCCGTCCGTCACCGTGGAACGGCTGCGCCACGCCGACGGCACCGAACGCATCACCTTGCACAGCACCGCCATTCGCACCCTCAGGCTGCCGATCGAAGTCTCCCTCGGCACCGACCTGGCGGAGCTCGGCGCGGCCGCCGCCGGGCGCACCGGGCCCGAACTCCCCGCCAGCGTCCACGACAGCGGCATGCGCTGGTCCATGCCGGGGCTGAACGCGGTCGTCACGGCCGAACCCGCACCCAAGGACACGCTGGCATCGGCGGGACTGCTCTGCTGGGAGTTGGAAGTGCCGCCCGGCGGGTCGCGCAGCATCCAGCTCCAGGTGCGGCTGGAGTGGGTCGGTCAGGCGCGGATCGGTCCGCCGCGCGGGCCCGTGGCCGGGGCCGCCGCACGCGGACGCGGCGCCGCTCCGCTCTGGGGACCGACACAGGCCACGGGCGACGACACGCGCGTCGAAACCCTGCTGCGCATCGCCATGGACGATCTCGGGGCGCTGCTCCTGCGCGACCCCCGCCGCCCCGGCGACGCCTACGCCGCGGCGGGCGTCCCCTGGCGCTGCGGCCTCGCCCCCGCCGAAGCGCTCTGGGCGGCCCGCATGACACTGCCGCTGGGGGTGCGCCTCGCAGCCGGGACACTGCGCACCCTGGCCCGTACGCAGCTGGGAGGACCGGGGGCGGAGGGCGGGCGTATCCCCGGCGCGATGCGGCACGCCGGACCGCATCTGCCACCGGGCTGCACGGGTGTCGAGGCCACCCTGCTGTTCCCGACCGTCCTGGCCGAGGCCCGTCGGTGGGGGCTGCCCGACAAGGACGCCGAGCCGCTGGTGTCGGTGGCCGAGCGCTGCCTGCTGTGGCTGCGCACCGCGGTGGGGGACCGCGGCTACCTCGCGGACCCGTCGCCCGGCGGCCCGTACCGCTGCGAGGCACAGGCGCACGCGCACCGGGCGGCGCTGCTCGGCGCGGACCTCCTGGACGCGTACGGCCGTCCGGGGGCGTCGGGCTGGCGGGAGTGGGCGGCTGATCTGCGCCGCCGCTTCCGGGAGGAGTTCTGGATCGAGGACCGGGGCGGCGGCCGGCCGGCGGCGGCCCGGATGCCCGACGGCAGCCCGATGAAGCAGCTGGGAGCGGCGGCCTCCCACCTCCTCGATACGGGACTGCTGGGCCAGGGCGCCTTCGCCGTGGGGCTGCTCGACAAGGTCCAGACGGAGCAAGTGGCCCGGCTCCTCGGCGGCCCGGCCCTCGACTCCGGGTGGGGGCTGCGCACCCTCGCCGCCAGGGAACCCGGATACAACCCGTTCGGCCACCGGAGCGGCGCCGTGCGGGTCCATGAGACGGCCGTGGCCGTCGCCGGGCTGGCCGCGGCCGGCTACGAGAAGGAGGCGGGCTCCCTGCTGCGCGGAGTCCTCAACGCCGCTGCCGCCTTCGCCCACCGGCTCCCCGAGATGTACGCGGGCGAACAGCGCACCTCGGGGAGCGCCCCACTGCCGCACCCGGCCGCGTGCCGCCCGGCCGCCATCGCGTCGGCGGCCGCGGTGCGGCTGCTCACGACGCTCGCCGGGGTGCTCCCGGACGTGCCGGCCGGGACCGTGGCGGTCCGCCCGATGCACTCCGCTCCGCTCGGCGCGGTGCAGTTCACCGGGTTGCGCGTGGCGGAGCAGCCCTTCGCCGTGCGCGTCAGCAGGCTCGGCCTGGGCATGGTCGAGGAAGCCGCCGACGGACTGCAGCTGGGGGGCTGAACGGTATGCGCCTGGCACAGCCCGATCAGTCTCCGGCGGACGATGCTCAAGGGCCTGTTTATCGTCAAGCAGACGACTATGATCGCGTCATGCCCTACGACCCGTCGGCCTTCCCGCCCTTCGCCGTGACCGTCGACCTGGTCGTGCTCACCGTGCGCCGCCACGCGCTGTGTTCCCTGGCCGTCCGCCGTGGTGAGCCGCCCTACCAAGGACGCTGGGCCCTGCCGGGCGGCTTCGTGCGCATCGATGAGGACCTGGGCGCGGCGGCGGCCAGGGAGCTGGCCGAGGAGACCGGGCTCCTCGCGCAGGACCCCGCGGGCACCGTGCCCGCCAACGCGGCGCACCTCGAACAGCTGGGGACCTACGGCGACCCCAAGCGCGACCCCCGGATGCGGGTGGTGAGCGTCGCCCATCTCGCGCTCGCCCCGGACCTGCCCGCGCCCCGCGCCGGGGGAGACGCGCGCAGCGTGCGCTGGGCGCCGGTGGACGATCTGCTCGACCAGGAGAGCGGCTTCGGCCGGGACGGGGAACAGGCGGCCCCGCTCGCGTTCGACCACGCCCGCATCCTGGCGGACGGCGTGGAGCGGGCCCGGTCCAAGATCGAGTACTCGTCGCTGGCCACGGCGTTCTGCCCGCAGGAGTTCACGGTGGGGGAGCTGCGCCGGGTCTATGAGGCGGTGTGGGGCGTCGCGCTGGACCCCCGCAACTTCCACCGCAAGGTGACCGGCACGCCGGGGTTCCTGGTGCCCACGGGCGGGACGACGACGCGACAGGGCGGCCGGCCGGCGCAGCTCTTCCGGGCGGGAGGTGCGACGCTGCTGAACCCTCCGATGCTGCGGCCGGACGCCTGAGCCCGCCGCCTGGGCCCTGGCCGGTAGGGCGCCTGAGACGGGGGTGAGCGGGGTGTCCGGCGAGATGGGGATCGGACACGGGTGGCGCTGGGAAGCGCCAGGTACGCCGCAAATGGGACATAACGGGTTACCTTGCTGAGGTACGTCCCCCGCCCTTCCGCATGCGCCGCCCAGCGGTCTCACGCCCCGCGAGAGAAGCCATGATCCAGGCCATCGGGCTGACCAGTGTCCCCCGCCGCAACCAGTCACCCGCCGTCGACGACCTCACCTTCGAAGCGCACTCGGGGCGTGTGACCGTCCTTCTCGGGGCGTCCGGGGCCGGTAAGACCAGTGCGCTGCGCCTGCTGCTCCGGCTCGACCCCGGCCGAGGCGTCGCCCTCTTCAGAGGGCGTCCGCTGCACAGGATCCCGCATCCCGCCCGCGAGATCGGCGTGCTCCTCGGCGACCTGCCCGGCCACCCGGCCACGACGGCCCGTGGTCATCTGCGGATGCTGAGCGCGGCCGTCGGGGTGCCGGCCGACCGCGCCGACGACGTCCTCGAAGTCGTCGGGCTCAGCGGACTCGCCGATCAGCGGCTCGGTGACTTCTCGCTCGGCATGGACCGCAGGCTCGGTCTCGCGGCGGCGCTCCTCGGCGACCCGCACACCCTGGTGCTCGACGAGCCCGCGCAGGGGCTCTCACCGCGCGAAACCGCCTGGCTGCACGGCCTGTTGCGGGGGTATGCGGGACAGGGCGGCGTCGTGCTGGTCACCTCGCGCGAGCCGAAGGAGGCCGCTCGGATCGCCGACCGGGTGGTCACCATTGAGGCCGGGTGTCTGCTGGCTGACCAGGAGGTCGCGGACTTCGCCCGTACCCGGCTGCGGCCGCGGGTCGCCGTGCGGTCGCCGCTCGCGGAGCGGCTCGCCGCGCTCCTCGCGGACGAGTCGCACGGCTCGGACCGGCCCGTAGAGGTGGTGCGCGAGGGCGGGAGCCGCATCTCCGTCTACGGCAGCACGTGCGCGACCGTGGGGGAGGTCGCGTACCGGAACGGCATCGTGGTGCACCGACTCGCCGAGGAGAGCGGTGACACCGCCCTGCCCGCCCCGCTCCGACGGGCCGACGGCCGCCGCACGGGTGAGGGCGAGCCGCTGCCGGCGGCAGTCGTGGCGAGCGCGCGAGGGGAGGGGGAAGGGGGAGGGGCGGGGGGCGCCCCAGTGCTGGGCGGTACGGGCGATGGCGCCGAGCGGCCCGTGGGGCTGCCCGCAGGACCGTTGGCCGTGGCGCTGCCCGCAGGGGTGGCAGCGGAGTCCGGTCCGGCGGCGCATGCTTTCGGGCGGTTGGCGCCGCCGGGGCCCGTGCAGCCGTTCCGTTATGAGCTGCGCAGGGCCGTCGGGGCGCGCCCCGGCTGGGTGGTCGCGGCGGTCTCGCTGGCCGCCTCGCTGCTGGCCTCCGTGCTGATCGCCCGTAACGGGCAGCCCTCGGCGCTGCCCCTCTTCACCGGCTGGCCGGACGTTTTCCCGCTGCCGCCAGCCGCGGTGGGGGCGGGGCTGCTCGGCGCGCTCGCGTTCGGCCAGGAGTTCCGCTATCCCGCGCTCTCCCCGGACCAGGGCGCGCTCCCGCGCCGTCTCGGTCTGCTGGGCGCCAAGCTCGCGGTCGGCGCCGCCGCCGCGCTGTTGCTCGCGCTCGCCGTTCTCGCGCTCGACGGGTTCGCGCTGCGCTTCCTCTACGGGGCCGGGGCCGCGGCGGTCCCTGCCGATTGGCCCGCGCTCGTCGCGGGCTGGGCCGGGCTGGTGGTGGGGTGCGCTTGGGCCGGGCTGCTTGCCGCGGGAGTCTTCCGGTCGGCGTTGATGGGGCTGGCCGTAGTGCTGGCAATGCCAGTGGTGATGGTGCCGGTGATGCGTCAGCTGGTGGCCGGCTCGTCGGCCCGGTCGGTCGTCGGGCTGCCGGACCGGCTCCGGTCGGTGGCCCTGATGCAGTGGCCGACCGGTGTCGATCATGGGATGTCGGCCGTCCTGCGGCTGTCGGCCCATCCCGTGGGCTGGGCGCTGGCGCTCTCGCTCGCCGTGCTGCTCTGCGCGTACGCGCTGACCGCGCTCCGGGGGCGGCCGCGTCGGTGGCGTGGAGGGGGAGAGGGAGGAGTAGGGGGGCAGTCGCATGATCGGCCCGCCCTCCCCGAGGGGCGCCCGATTGTGTCCGATAAGGCGTCAATTATGAGGTAATGCGCGATCACCCTTTCGTGTGCTTTTCACCAAAGAACTCAAGGGTTTCCGGGGCGTCGCCGACAAAGGATGCGTGAGTACCCTTGCGCACACCATGATGACCGCGGCTCGCCCCGCCGACACCGGCCTCGCAGCTCCGGGCGAGCTTGACCGCTACTCCTACGCGGGCGCCCCCGGCGCCGATCGCGTCGGCGCCCCGTCCTGGGACGGAGGTGACGCGGAGCTGGGC
>NZ_JBHVHQ010000248.1:0-10130 GCF_042800135.1 Streptomyces sp. NPDC057654
GTCGTACACATTGGCTCGTACACATCGGCTCGATTCTTCGCATGGCGCCGACGGCGGCTGTGCGCCCTCAGCAGGCGCCAGCGGGCGTCAGCCGTGCATCGACGCGCGCGCCCGCGCGTACGCCGCCCGGACCCGGCGGCCCGGCTCGCCGTCGACCGGGGCCGGGATCAGCCGTTCGCCGGTGAGCGGCCACGACGGCGGCTCGGGGGCGCCGGCCAGCGCCCAGGCGGCCTGGCGGGCCGCGCCGAGCGCCACGTACTCCTCGGGCTCGGGCACCGTGACCGGCGCCCCGAAGATCTCGGCGGCGATCTCGCCCACCACCGGGGCCTTCGCGGCGCCGCCGATGAGCAGCACCCGGCGCGCCTCGACGCCCCGGCCGCGCAACTCGTCCAGCGCCTCGGCCATGTTGCACAGCATCCCCTCCACCGCCGCCCGCGCGAGCTGCGGCGGCCGCATGTTGCCGGTGCGCAGGCCCAGCAGGCTGCCCGCGGCGTCCGGCAGATTGGGCGTGCGCTCGCCGCCCAGATAGGGGAGGAAGACCAGACCGTCCGCGCCCGGCTCGGCCGTACGGGCGAGGAGGTCGATGTCGCCGAGGCCGGTACCGATCATCCGGGCGGTCGAACTGAGCACCCGGGCTGCGTTCAGCGTGCACACCAGCGGCAGGAAGCGGCCGGTGGCGTCCGCGAAACCGGCGACCGCGCCGGACGGGTCCGCCGTGGGCTCCTCGGATACCGCGAAGACCGTGCCGCTGGTGCCCAGCGAGACGACCACGTCCCCCGGCCCGATGCCGAGCCCCAGCGCCGCGCCCATGTTGTCGCCGGTGCCGGGCGCGACCAGCGCGCCGTACGGGGTGCGGCCCGCGCTCTCGTACGGGGCCAGTACGCGCGGCAGTGCGGGGGAGCGGCCGCCGAAGGCCAGTGAGAGGAGGTCGCGGCGGTAGTCCCCGGCGGCCGGGGACCAGTAGCCCGTGCCGGAGGCGTCGCCGCGGTCGGTGACCGGTTCGGCGCCCGAGCCGGGGCCGCCGCGCAGCCGCCACGTCAGCCAGTCGTGCGGCAGCATCACCTGCGCCGTGCGGTCGGCGAGAGCGCTCTCGTGCTCGGCCATCCAGCGCAGCTTGGACACGGTGATGGCCGCGAGCGGCACGGTGCCGACGGCCTCGGCCCACCGCTGCGGGCCGCCGAGTTCGGCCACGAGATCGGCCGCGGCCCCCGCGGAACGCGTGTCGTTCCACAGCAGCGCGTCGCGCACCGGCGTCCCCTGGCCGTCCAGGGCGACCAGCCCGTGCTGCTGGCCCGCGACCGCGACGGCGTCCACGTCCGCGAGCAGCCCGTCGCCCGCGGCGAGGAGCGCCTGCCACCACGCCTCCGGGTCGACCTCGGTGCCGTCCGGGTGCGAGGCCCGGCCCTGGTGCAGCACTTCTCCGGTGTCGGCGTCGCAGACGACGACCTTGCAGGACTGAGTGGAGGAGTCCACTCCGGCGACTGTCGGCATGGCGGATCCACTTCCGTACGGGAATGACGCCTGGTCAGGCGCGGGGACGCCCTTGGATCCTAGGGGCGGGGTCAAGGGCCGGGGGCTGGGGAGGGGATCAAAGCCGTGGAGCCCGGCACCGCATGATGCGGTGTCAGGCTCCACAGCGCAGTCATCAACGACGGGCGTCAGGACGGCACGTCGCCGCCGGGCAGCTCGTCTCCCTCCGCCGGATAGGACTCCTGGGCCCCGGCCCGCGTCACGGCCGCCGCCGCGACCCGCGTGGCGAAGCGGACCGCCGCCTCCAGGCCGTCGCCGGCGCCCAGCCGCCAGGCCAGGGCCGCCGTGAAGGCGTCGCCCGCGCCGGTGGTGTCCACCGCCGCCACCTTGATGCCGGGCACCCGGACCGCCGCCTCTTTACCTCCTCCATCTGCATCGTTCGCCTCCGCGAGGAGCGCGCCCGCCGCTCCCAGAGTGACCACCACGGACCGGGGGCCGCGCTCCAGGAGGGCCGCGGCCCACGCCTCGGGCTCGTCGGAGGCCCCCGCCGGGTGACCGTCGAGCAGATAGCGGGCCTCGTGCTCGTTGACGATGAGCGGGTCGCAGGCCGCCAGCACATCGTCGGGCAGCGGCGCGGGCGGCGACGGGTTGAGGACGACGCGGGTTCCGGGGCCCGCTGCCCGTACCGTCTCGGCGACCGTGTCCAGCGGGATCTCCAGCTGGAGGGAGACGACCCGCGCCGCCGCGAGCAGGTCGCCGGACGCCCGTACGTCCTCGGGCGAGAGCCGGGCGTTGGCCCCGGGGGAGACGACGATGCTGTTGTCGCCGGATGGGTCGACGGTGATCAGCGCGACGCCGGTGGGTGCGCCGCCGACGAGGACGCCGCCGGTCTCGACGCCCGCCGCGCGCTGCGCGTCCAGCAGCAGCCTGCCGTGCGCGTCGTCGCCGACCCGGGCGAGCAGGGCCGTACGGGCGCCGAGCCGGGCGGCGGCCACGGCCTGGTTCGCGCCTTTGCCGCCCGGATGGGTGACCAGGTCCGAGCCGAGTACGGTCTCACCGGCCAGGGGGCGGCGTTCGACGCCGACCACCAGGTCGGCATTGGCCGAGCCGACGACCAGCAGGTCGTAGCGGTGCGCGCCGTGCATGGTGATGTGTTCCTCTCGCATAGATAAAGACAGCGGGCGGAGGTTTCAGGAGAAGCGCCTCAAGAGAAGGGCCTCAGAGAAGTGCCTCAGGAGAAGTCCGCGACGTTCTTCGCGGTGACGACCTTCACCGGCACCTTCACCGACTCGCCGACCTTCTCCCCCTTGGTCAGTCTGACGGCGTTGCGCACGGCCAGCCTGCCCAGCTCCTTCGGCTGCTGCGCGACGGTCGCGGCCATCGAGCCGTCCTCAACCGCCTTGAGCCCCTCCGGGGTGCCGTCGAAGGCGACGACCTTCACGGACTTGCCGGCCTTGGCGCCCAGGGCCTTGACCGCGCCCAGCCCCATCTCGTCGTTCTCGGCGAAGACGCCGGTCACGTCCGGGTGCGCCTGGAGGAGGTTGGTCGTCACGTCCAGTCCCTTGACGCGGTCGAAGTCCGCGGGCTGCCGGGCGGCGACCTTGACGCCGGGGTACGCCTTCAACCCCTCCCGGAAGCCCTGGCCGCGCTCGCGGGAGGCCGAGGTCCCGGCCGTTCCCTGGAGGACCAGGATGGTGCCCTCGCCGTTCAGCTGTTCCGCGAGGGTCTTCGCGGCCAGCCTGCCGCCCGCGACGTTGTCGGAGGCCACGAGGGTGTCGACGGACGCCTTGTCGACGCCCCGGTCGGCGGCGACGACGGGGATGTCCGCCTGGCCCGCGGCCGTGACGGACGGGCCCGCGGCGTCCGAGTCCACCGGGTTCACGATCATGGCCTTGACGCCCTGACTGGTGAAGTTCTGGACCTGGTTGGCCTGCTGGGAGGCGTCGTTCTGGGCGTCGGTGACGGTCAGTTCGACCCCGGACCGCTCGGCCTCGGCCTGCGCGCCCGCCTTCAGCTGCACGAAGAAGGGGTTGTTGAGCGTCGACAGCGACAGCCCGACCTTGGTCTCCGAGCCCGACGAGCCGGGCCGCAGGAACACCGCGGCCAGCGCCACCGCCGCCACGGCCGCCGCGCCGGTCGCGATCTTCACCGGCCGCCCGCGCAGCGGCCCGCGGCCGGGCCCGGACGCGCCCGCGGGGGCCGGGGAGGCGCCGGCGCGGCGGCGCAGCGTGTCTAGGAGCACGGCCAGCGCGATGACCGCGCCGATGACGACCTGCTGCCAGAAGGCGGACACGGACAGCAGGTTGAGACCGTTGCGGAGGACGGCGAGGATCAGCGCGCCGACGAACGTGCCGGACGCCTTGCCGACGCCGCCCGAGAGGCTGGCCCCGCCGATGACGACCGCCGCGATGGCGTCCAGCTCGTAGCCGTACGCCGCCTGCGGCTGCGCCGAGGAGAGCCGGGAGGCGAGGACGATGCCCGCGACGGCCGCGAAGGCACCCGACAGGGCGTAGATCACGAGCTTCTGGCGCCCCACGCGGATGCCGGAGAGCCGCGCCGCCTCCTCGTTGCCGCCGATCGCGTACATGGCGCGGCCGATGTACGTACGGGCCAGCACGACCGCCGTGACGACGCCGACCGCGACCATCACGATGACCGGTACGGGCAGCCAGCCGCCGAGCGTGTCGCCGAGGCCGGAGACGGCGTCGGGAACGGAGATCGGGCTCCCCTGGGAGACGACCAGCGCGAGGCCGCGCCCTATGGAGAGCATCGCGAGCGTCGCGATGAACGGCGGCAGCTTGCCGAACGCGATCAGCGCGCCGCTGGCCAGGCCGCAGGCGATGCCCGTACCGACGGCGAGGACGACCGCCAGCCATACGGGCAGTCCCTGGGAGGTCGCCGTCCAGGCGAGCACGGTGGCGGACAGCGCGGCCACCGAACCGACCGACAGGTCGATGCCCGCCGAGACGATGACGAAGGTGACGCCGAACGCGAGGATCGCGGTGACGGCGGCCTGCACGCCGACGTTCAGCAGGTTCTGGGTGGTCAGGAAGTCGCCGGACAGCAGCGACAGCGCCACCACCAGCACCGCCAGGGCGCTCAGCGCGCCGTTGTCGAGCAGCACCCGGCGCAGCACCGGGGCCGCGCCCGTAGGGCGGTCGCCCATCAGAGTGTCAGCGGCCACGGAAGCCCTCCCCTTCTCTTTCTTTCGCCTCGTCCGGCCGGGTCCGTACGGCCAGGGCCATCACGGCGTCCTGCGTGGCGTCCCCGGCGGCGAGCTCGCCCGCGATCCGGCCCTGGGCCATGACCAGGACCCGGTCGCTCATGCCCAGCACCTCGGGGAGGTCGCTGGAGACCATCAGGACCGCGTGGCCGGAGGCCGTCAGTTCGTTGATGAGGCGGTAGATCTCGACTTTCGCGCCGACGTCGACGCCGCGCGTCGGCTCGTCGAGGATCAGCAGCTTCGAGGCGGCCAGCAGCCACTTGCCGATGACGACCTTCTGCTGATTGCCGCCGGACAGGGTCCGTACGTGCTGGTCGAGGGAGGCCATCCGGACCCCGAGCCGCTCGGCGATCTCGGCCGTGGCCCGCCGCCGTCCGGCCCGGTCCACGAAGCCCGCGCGGGTGGCGCGGCCGAGGGTGACCAGGTTGAGGTTGTCGTGCACGGAGGCGTCCGGGAGGAGGCCCTGGCCCTTGCGGTCCTCCGGTACGAGGCCGATCCCGGCCTCCAGCGCGGCGTTGACGTCGTGCCGGGGCAGCGGCCGGCCCGCCATCTCGACGGTCCCCGCGTCGTACGGATCGGCGCCGAACACGGCTCGTACGACCTCGGTGCGGCCCGCGCCGACCAGCCCGGCCAGGCCCACGACCTCGCCGGGCCGCACCTCGAAGGCGATGTCCTGGAAGCTGCCGCTCCGGGTGAGGCCCGCCACGCGCAGAAGAGGGGCCGCGGCCGGTTCGGCGCCGGTGCTCTCGCGCGGGTACTGGGCCTCGATGGAGCGGCCGACCATCAGCCGCACCAGTTCGTCGTGCGGGGTGCCGGCCGGGACCTGGGCGACGCTGCGGCCGTCGCGCAGGACGGTGACGCGGTCGCCGAGAGCGGCGATCTCCTCCAGGTGGTGGGTGATGAAGACGACGCCGACACCGTTCCCGCGCAGGGTCCGGACGATCCGGAAGAGCTTTTCCCCTTCGTCGGCGGTGAGCACGGCGGTCGGCTCGTCCATGATCAGGACGCGGGCGTCGAGGGAGAGTGCCTTGGCGATCTCGACCATCTGGAGCCGGGCGATGCCCAGTTCGCGTACGCGGGTGCGCGGCGGGACGTCGACGCCGACCCGGCCGAGCAGGTCGGCGGCGGCGCGCTCCATCGCCTTGCGGTCGATGAAGCCGAGGCGGCGGGGCTGGCGGCCGAGGAAGATGTTCTCGGCGACGCTCAGGTCGGGTACGAGGTTGAACTCCTGGTGGATGGCGGCGATGCCGTGCCGCTCGGCGTCCTGCGCGCCGTGGATGCGTACGGGCTCGCCGCCGACGAGGATGCGGCCGGCGTCCGGGCGGTGGGCGCCGGAGACCATCTTGACGAGCGTGGACTTGCCCGCGCCGTTCTCGCCGAGCAGGACGTGCACCTCACCGGCGCGCAGGTCGAAGTCGACGCCGTCGAGCGCGACGACGCCGGGGAAGGTCTTGCGGACGCCATCCAAGCGGAGGAGCTCTGCGGGGGCCGGTCCGTTCACCGGCTCCGGACAGTTCGTCAACGGGCACTCCCTTCGGGTTCGCCGCGGTGGCGGCGCTTGACGGGGCGGGCGGCCAGGGCGATGCACCCGCCGCCGGGGCTGTCGGCGAAATGGCTGGTCGGAGGGGTTCGCCGCGGAAGCGGAGCGGCGGCTCCCGGAAGTTATCCACAGGCCCGCACGAGTGTCCGGGCCCGGCGGTACCGTCGTGCCATGTCCCAGCAAGCGGTGCTCGAAGCGGTTTTGGAACGGATCACCTACGCCAACGAGGAGAACGGCTACACGGTCGCCCGTGTGGACACCGGCCGTGGCGGCGGCGACCTCCTCACGGTGGTCGGCTCGCTGCTCGGCGCGCAGCCGGGGGAGTCGCTGCGGATGGAGGGCCGCTGGGGCTCCCACCCGCAGTTCGGCCGCCAGTTCACGGTCGAGAACTACACGACCGTGCTGCCCGCCACCATTCAGGGCATCCGCCGCTATCTGGGCTCCGGTCTGATCAAGGGCATCGGGCCGAGGATCGCCGACCGCATCACGGAGCACTTCGGCACGGACACGCTCGACGTCATCGAGCAGGAGCCGGGACGCCTCGTCGAGGTGCCCGGACTCGGTCCGAAGCGCACGAAGATGATCGCGGCGGCGTGGGAGGAGCAGAAGGCCATCAAGGAGGTCATGGTCTTCCTCCAGGGGGTCGGCGTCTCCACCTCCATCGCGGTGCGCATCTATAAGAAGTATGGCGACGCCTCCATCTCCGTCGTGCGCAACGAGCCCTACCGGCTGGCGGCCGATGTCTGGGGCATCGGCTTCCTGACCGCCGACCGGATCGCCCAGTCCGTCGGTATTCCGCATGACAGCCCCGAGCGGGTCAAGGCCGGTCTCCAGTACGCCCTTTCACAGTCCACGGATCAAGGGCACTGCTATCTCCCGGAGGAGCGGCTGATCGCCGACGCGGTCAAACTGCTCCAGGTCGACACGGGTCTGGTCATCGACTGCCTCGGCGAACTGGCCGCCGACGAGGAGGGGGTGGTCCGCGAGAGCGTGCCCGGACCGGACGGGCAGCCCGTCACCGCGGTCTATCTCGTCCCCTTCCACCGGGCCGAGCTGTCCCTGGCCGGTCAGCTGCGGCGGCTGCTGCGGGCGGAGGAGGAGCGGCTGCCCGCCTTCCGCGCGGTGGAGTGGGACAAGGCGCTGGCCTGGCTCGCGGACCGTACGGGGGCCGAGCTGGCGCCCGAGCAGCGGGAGGCGGTGCGGCTCGCGCTGACGGAGAAGGTCGCGGTGCTGACCGGCGGCCCGGGGTGCGGCAAGTCCTTCACCGTGCGGTCGGTGGTGGAGCTGGCCCGCGCCAAGAAGGCCAAGGTGGTGCTGGCCGCGCCGACCGGCCGGGCCGCCAAGCGGCTCTCGGAGCTGACCGGGGCCGAGGCCGGCACGGTGCACCGGCTGCTGGAGCTGAAGCCCGGCGGCGACGCCGCGTACGACAAGGAGCGGCCGCTGGACGCCGATCTGGTGGTGGTCGACGAGGCGTCGATGCTGGATCTGCTGCTCGCCAACAAGCTGATCAAGGCGGTCGCGCCGGGCGCGCATCTGCTGCTCGTCGGGGATGTGGACCAGCTGCCGTCGGTCGGGGCCGGGGAGGTGCTGCGTGATCTGCTCGCGGAGGGCGGGCCGGTGCCGTCCGTGCGGCTGAAGCGGATCTTCCGGCAGGCGCAGCAGTCCGGCGTGGTGACCAACGCGCACCGCATCAACTCGGGTGCGCCGCCCATCACCCAGGGGCTGGCGGACTTCTTCCTCTTCGCCGAGGACGACACCGAGGAGGCGGGGCGGCTGACGGTGGACGTGGCGGCGCGGCGCATCCCCGCGAAGTTCGGCCTCGATCCGCGCCGGGACGTGCAGGTGCTGGCCCCCATGCACCGGGGGCCGGCGGGGGCGGGGACGCTCAACGGGCTGCTTCAGCAGGCGATCACGCCCGCCCGGCCGGATCTGCCGGAGCGCCGGTTCGGCGGCCGGGTCTTCCGGGTGGGCGACAAGGTCACCCAGATCCGCAACAACTACGAGAAGGGGGAGAACGGCGTCTTCAACGGCACGGTCGGCGTCGTCACCGGGCTGAACGCGGAGGAGCAGCGGCTGACGGTGCGGACGGACGAGGACGAGGAGGTGCCGTACGACTTCGACGAGCTGGACGAGCTGGCGCACGCGTACGCGGTGACGATCCACCGCTCGCAGGGCAGCGAGTACCCGGCGGTGGTGATCCCCGTCACCACCGGGGCGTGGATGATGCTCCAGCGCAATCTGCTGTATACCGCCGTGACTCGGGCGAAGCGGCTCGTGGTGCTGGTGGGTTCCAGAAAAGCGCTGGGCCAGGCGGTGCGGACGGTATCCGCGGGTAGGCGGTGTACCGCGCTGGACCACCGGCTCGGCGGTGGCATACGCGATGCATAAATATTCAACAGACTCCTGAGCGTCCCCAGGTTTCCCCAAGTGGGGCGAAGGGGGCAGTATGGGCAGGCTAGGCGGCACTGAGTGCCGCGCATAGGCCCTTTGGCCGACCCCGAGTGCACGTGCATGGTCCAAATGGGGGAAGGTAGAGGGAGTCAGGGCACCTCGAAGAAGAGGCACAACGTCGGTGAGGGATGACGTGAGCGACAACTCTGTAGTACTGCGGTACGGGGACGGCGAATACACCTACCCGGTGGTCGACAGCACCGTCGGCGACCAGGGCTTCGATATCGGCAAGCTTCGCGCCCAGACCGGTCTGGTGACCCTGGACAGCGGTTACGGCAACACCGCCGCGTACAAATCGGCGATCACCTACCTCGACGGCGAGCAGGGCATCCTGCGCTACCGCGGCTACCCGATCGAGCAGCTGGCGGAGCACAGCACGTTCCTGGAGACGGCGTTCCTGCTGATCAACGGTGAGCTGCCGACCGTCGACGAGCTGTCGACGTTCAAGGGCGAGATCACCCAGCACACGCTGCTGCACGAGGACGTGAAGCGGTTCTACGACGGCTTCCCGCGCGACGCGCACCCGATGGCGATGCTGTCGTCCGTGGTCAGCGCGCTGTCCACGTTCTACCAGGACAGCCACAACCCGTTCGACGAGAAGCAGCGCCACCTGTCCACGATCCGGCTGCTGGCCAAGCTGCCGACCATCGCGGCGTACGCGTTCAAGAAGTCGATGGGCCAGCCCGTCGTCTACCCGCGCAACGACCTCGGCTATGTCGAGAACTTCCTGCGCATGACCTTCTCGGTGCCCGCCGCCGACTACGACCTGGACCCGGTCGTGGCCAGTGCGCTGGACAAGCTGCTGATCCTGCACGCCGACCACGAGCAGAACTGCTCCACGTCGACGGTGCGGCTCGTCGGCTCCTCGCAGGCCAACCTGTTCGCCTCCATCTCGGCGGGCATCAACGCGCTGTGGGGCCCGCTGCACGGCGGCGCCAACCAGTCGGTGCTGGAGATGCTGGAAGGCATCCAGCAGTCCGGCGGCGACGTCGACACCTTCATCCGCAAGGTGAAGAACAAGGAAGACGGCGTGAAGCTCATGGGCTTCGGGCACCGCGTCTACAAGAACTTCGACCCCCGGGCGAAGATCATCAAGGCCGCCGCGCACGACGTCCTCTCCGCCCTGGGCAAGGACGACGAGCTGCTCGACATCGCGCTCAAGCTCGAAGAGCACGCGCTGGCCGACGACTACTTCGTGGAGCGCAAGCTCTACCCGAACGTCGACTTCTACACCGGTCTGATCTACCGGGCCATGGGCTTCCCGACCGAGATGTTCACCGTGCTCTTCGCGCTCGGCCGGCTGCCCGGCTGGATCGCCCAGTGGCACGAGATGATCAAGGAGCCGGGTTCCCGCATCGGCCGCCCGCGCCAGATCTACACGGGCATCGTCGAGCGTGACTTCATCCCCGTGGAGCAGCGCTGAGCGCCTCACGCTGAGCGCTTCGC